>JBOHOM010000231.1:0-2848 GCA_050731075.1 Nitrospiraceae bacterium | reverse complement strand
TTCTGGACCATCTGCCGTTCGAACTCGGCCGCCCGAGCCGCCGCGTTCGACCGTTCGGCTTCGAATTGGTCAACGTCGAGTTTGTTGATCACTCCCTGCCGCAACCGCGCCCGGCCGATTCTGACCGACTCCTCCCATGCCAGAACCGTCCGCTTGGCAATCTCCAATTGCATGTTGAACTGGAGGAGGTCGAAATACGCCTCGGCCACTCCGCTCACGAGTTGGAGAACCACAGCCCGCCGGTTCCACTCACGGGCCAGCAGGTCCGCGCGGGCGGCTTCATTGGAGCGACGAATCCGGCCCCACACGTCGAGCTCCCAAGAAAGATTGCCCTGCGTGAAGTAGTTGAAGGCATTGGGAAACCCTGCGATGAGAAAGCTGGCATTTCGCCCGAACGAGGGAGTGCTGACCGTCGACGTCATCTGGGGAGCAAAATCCATTCGAGCAACCAGGAGTCTCGCCTGGAACACCTCGACGGACGCAACGGCACGTTTCAGGTCCTTGTTCTCTTGTAAGGCGATCCCGATCAGTTTTTGTAGTTCCACATCACGGAGCAGCTCCCACCAGGGCAGATTGGCGATAGAGGCCAGCTCCTCCGTCCTCTCCGCCATGCGGAAACCATCCGGTCGAGAGACATCAGGGCGGGTGTAGTCTGGTCCCATCGCGCAGGCGGTCACGAGCGATACGAGTATGGCTAGGCCGAGGCCGCGCATCAGGCTCCTCCTTCCCCCCTTGAGCGGGTAGGCGCGAGACGCTGGGACAGCTTGCGGACGAGGACAAAAAAGAGCGGCACGAAGAAGATGGCTAAGAAGGTGGCGGCCAACATGCCGCCGAACACGCCGGTCCCGATGGATTGCCGGCTGGCAGCTCCGGCGCCGGTGGCCAGCACCAGAGGCGCGACACCCAGGATGAACGCCATCGAGGTCATGATGATCGGGCGGAACCGGAGCTTGGCGGCCTCGATCGCGGCCTCGACGACCGGCATGCCCGCCTCGTACCGTTTATTGGCAAACTCGACGATCAGAATCGCGTTCTTGGCGGACAGTCCGATCAGCGTGACCAACCCGATCTGGAAGTAGATGTCGTTGGACATCCCCCGTAGCCAGACGGCGGACAAGGCTCCGAAGACGCCGAAGGGAACGGCGAGGATCACGCCGAAGGGCACGGTCCAGCTCTCGTACTGGGCGGCCAGCACCAAAAACACCATCAGCAAGCCGAACGCGAATGCGAAGACCGACTGCCGCCCGACGAGGCGTTCTTGGTACGAAATCCCGCTCCAGTCGATCCCGTAGCCCTGAGGGATCAGCACCTCCCGGCCCACCCGCTCCAGCGCTTCGAGCACCTCCCCGGAACTGAACCCCGGAGCCGCCGCCCCCAGCACCAAGGCCGTGTTGAATCCGTTGAAGTGTGTCACGGGATCCGGCCCACTGGTGAATTCCGTCGTCACCACCGTGTCGAGCGGAATCATGGACGGACCTTGTCCGTTCAGGGCGCGCACGTAAATCTTGGAGATATCCTCGGGTTTAGATCGATATTGCGCCTCCGCCTCTGTCTGGACCCGATAGACGCGGCCAAATTTGAGGAAATCATTGACGTACAGATTGCCGAAAAAAGCCTGCATGGTGTCGAAGACTTCGGAGATCGGCACGCCGAGCGCCTTGGCTCGCTCCCGGTTCACGTGAGCAAAGAGTCGGGGAGCGCTCACGCGAAAGCTGGTCCCAATGGCCCCGACTGCCGGGTCCTGTCTAGCCTTGGCGAGGAACTCCTGATCGACGGCGGCAAACTTGTTGAAGTCCCCGCCGCTGGGGTCCTGCAGCTGCACCGAAAAGCCCCCCGTGGCGCCGAGTCCCCTGATGGAAGGCGCGTTGAAGGCCAGGATGAGCGCCTCGGGGATCTTCGCAAATTCACCGTAGGCCGCGCCGATGAGGGCCTTGACATGTTCATGCGGTCCCCGTCGATCCCAGTGGTGCAACGGCAGAAACATCGTGGCTGCATTTGGCCCCCGCGTGTTAAAGACGAAATTCAGGCCCGACATCGCATCCGTCGAATGGATGGCGGGAATCGAGAGGAAGTACCGCTCCACTTTGCTGAGGACCGCATCGGTCCGTTGCTTGGACGCTCCGTCAGGAAGCTGCATCATGGTGATGAAATACCCCTGGTCTTCATCCGGGAGGAAGCTGGATGGGATCAACCGGAACACACCGATGCCGAGGGCGAGCACGACGCCGAACGCCACCAGCGCCAGCGCTGCCCGGTTGATGACCAGTCCGGCGACCGCGGTGTAGCGGTCTCTCGTCCAATCGAAGAACTTGTTGAAGAGCGCGAACAAGCCTTTGCGTTCAGCCTCGCTCCCCGGCTTCAGCACCAGGGCACAGAGAGCCGGGCTGAGCGTGAGGGCCACCACCCCTGAGATCGTCACGGACATGGCGATGGTGATCGCAAATTGTTTATAGAGCTGGCCCGTAATCCCTCCCAGGAAGCCTACCGGCACGAACACGGAGCAGAGGACGAGCACGATCGCGATCACGGGCCCGGTCACCTCCTCCATGGCTCTCTTGGCGGCTTCCTTGGAGGAACAACATTCCTCCGCCATGTGGCGCTGGACGTTTTCCACGACCACGATCGCATCATCCACCACCATCCCGATGGCCAGGACCATGCCGAACAGCGTCAGCGTGTTGATGGAAAACCCCAAGGCCTCCATGCCGGCAAAGGTGCCGATGAGAGAAACCGGGACCGCTACGCCTGGAATCAGCGTGGTACGCCAGCTCTGGAGAAAGAGATAGACGACCAGGATGACCAACACCATCGCTTCTCCTAAGGTCTTGACGACCTCCTGGATCGAGAC
>JBOHOM010000230.1:0-13123 GCA_050731075.1 Nitrospiraceae bacterium | reverse complement strand
GAGTTACAGCCGGCGAGCAGCCGGCGGATGACCGTGTCTGAGTATTTAGCCGGGCACCCGCTGTCGCCCGGGCTGATCCTAGGGCGCACGGCATGACGAATAGTCGAGGGAAGACCGCATGCGCCGGGCAGCCACTCCACTTGCGGCCTCACACCCGTTCGTCTATAGTACGGGCTCGATCGAGCGCGAAGCCCGCAAGGGGTGGCGCGCGCGTCTGTCCCAGGCATGCGGAGTTGCCGTCGAAGGAGCCAAGGGCCACGTTGATGAAGGTCGCCATCCGTTCGATGGAGCGGGGCCTTGCAACGGCGGCCACCAGGCCCGGAAAGTCCGACCGTTCATGAGCCGCCCAAGCGTCCGCATCGCGCCGTCGATCCTCTCGGCGGACTTCGCGCGCCTGTCGGACGAGGTAGCCCGGGTCGAGCAAGGCGGCGCCGATCTCCTCCACATCGACGTCATGGACGGCCATTTCGTGCCGAACCTCACGGTGGGGCCGCCGATCGTAGAGGCCCTCCGCAAGGTGACGAAGCTTCCCCTCGACGTCCACCTGATGATCACCAACCCGGACGCGTTCATCCCGGAGTTCGCGCAGGCGGGCGCCGACTACCTGACGGTCCACGTGGAAACCTGCCCTCACCTCCATCGCACGGTGCAGGCCATCAAGGAACAGGGAGTCAAGGCCGGCGTGACGCTCAACCCCGCCACTCCCCTCAGCGCCATCGAGGAGATCCTCCCGGATGCCGACCTCCTCCTGGTGATGTCCGTGAACCCGGGGTTCGGCGGCCAGCATTTCATCGCCTCCACGCTCGACAAAATCGCTCGAGCCCGTCAGCTCCTGGACCGCACCCGCAGCCGCGCCGCGCTGGAGGTGGATGGAGGCGTGAAGGTGGACAACGCAGCTGACATCGTCCGAGCCGGAGCCGACATCCTCGTCTCCGGGTCCGCCATCTTTTCCAGCCCTGATTATGGGGCGACGATCAAAGCGATGCGGCAAGCCGGGCAGGCCATGCACAAAGCGGCTCGAGCCGCCGGAGCCGTGGCCGCCCGGCGGTCATGAGGTCTCGTGAGCACCGCATCTCTCATCGACCGTCTACACCCGCTGGAAATCAAGGTCCTGACCGCGCTCAGCCGTCACCAGTCGCAGTCCCCGCAGCCGGCCCTCCGCGAGGAAGAGCTCGGGCAAACGGCGGCACTCGAGCCGGCCCAGCTCAGCATGGCGGTGGAGTGGCTGCTGGCCAAATCCCTCATCCGGGTGGAATCCGAGCAGGCCACCCAGCTCGTGTCCCTCACCAAGATCGGTGAACACTACTTCGAAAAATACTCGCCCGTGGAGCGCATCCTCTCGGCGGTCCGAGACACAAGCCAGGCCGGCAGACGCCTGACGATCCAGGATATCCGGTCCCGCGAGGGGCTGGAGCCGACGGAGATGAGCGGCGCCATCGGCTCCCTCAAGAAAGATGGCGCGATCCGGATCGCTGAAGGGGGACAAGTCGAAGCGACCGGGACTCCCAGCCGAACGGCCGAATCGCTGCGTTCCCTCTTCCAGCAACTGCGCGGCACGTCCAAGGAGCTGCAGGCGTTTCCGGAGCCGATGCGCCGCGTCATCGAGCAGCATGCTGTGAAGCGTGGGAACGCACGCGAGCCGTTCCGGATCGACGAGCGGGTCGAACGGCGGTACGCGCTGACCCCCGAAGGGAAGACGATCGCGCAAGCCATCACTCAACAGGGGGTCGGAGAGGAGGTCTCCCAGCTCACGCCTGACCTGCTCAAAGACGGGGCCTGGCGCACCAAGCGGTTCCGGAAGTACACGATCAGCCTCCGGCCGCCTCGCCTCGCGGCCGGCAAGCGTCATCCCTATCGCGAGTTTTTAGACCTGGTCAAACGCAAGCTGGTGAGCATGGGGTTTCTGGAGATGCGCGGCCCGCTCGTCGAGACAGAGTTCTGGAATATGGATTCGCTCTACATGCCTCAGTTCCACCCGGCCAGGGCCATCCACGACGTCTATTTCGTGAAAGAGCCGACCCATGCCCGCGAGATTGCCGAGCCGTTCCTCTCGCGGGTCGCGGCCGCCCATCGAAACGGCGGAGAGACGGGGTCCACGGGGTGGGGATACGAGTATGACCTGGACCGCGCGCGCCGCCTGGTGTTGAGGAGCCAGGGCACGGCGGTTTCGGCCCGTACAATGGCCTCCGGGCCGAACGTGCCCGGCAAGTATTTCTCGATCGCGCGATGTTTTCGTTACGACCAGGTGGACGCGACTCACGCCACCGACTTCTTCCAGGTGGAAGGGATCGTGCTCGGGCGGGACATCAACTTTCGGACATTGCTCGGACTGCTGGACTTGTTCGCGCGGGAGGTCGCGCAGGCCAAGGAAAGCCGGTTCCTGCCGACCTATTTCCCGTTCACGGAGCCGTCAGTCGAGCTGCAGGTCCGCCATCCGCGCCTGGGGTGGATGGAGCTGGGCGGGGCCGGCCTCTTTCGAGCGGAGGTGACGCGGCCGCTCGGAGTCGAGGTCCCGGTGATCGCGTGGGGGCTCGGGCTGGACCGCATGGCCATGGTCGCGTTGGGAATCCATGACATCCGCGACCTGTTCTCCAGTGATCTCGAGTTGATCCGCACGACAAGGGGACGGTTCTAGGACGGTTTGTCTGGTTTGTCTGGTTCATCTGGTCACAACCACACAAACCAGAAAACGAAACAAACCATCGCACGAGAGTATGCCAACCATATCAATCAATCAGAAGGACTTTGAACAGCTCGTCGGTCGGCCGACCATCGCGGCCGAGCAGCTTGACGCCTGGCTCCCGTTGGTCAAGGCAGAGCTGAAGGACCAGGACAGTGAGAGCGGCGAGGTCCGGCTCGAATTGCATGACAGCAACCGCCCTGACCTCTGGTCCTGCGAGGGGATCGCGCGCCAGATCCGGATCAAGCTGCAGGGCGCCGCCTCCGCGTACCCGTTCTTCAAACCCACGCCGCGTCCGAAACGCCGAATTCAGGTTATGCAGGGCCTTGAGCGCGTGCGGCCCTACATCGCCGCCTGCACCGCGGTCGGCTACCGGATGACCGGCGAAGGGCTGGCGCAACTCGTCCAGACCCAGGAGAAGTTGGCCGATATTTTCGGGCGAAAGCGCCGCACCGTCTCCATCGGGCTCTACCGGCTCCCGCACATCGTGTTTCCGGTGACGTACACGCTCGTGAAACCGGACGAGGTCCGCTTCACGCCCCTGGGGGTCGAGGAGAAAATGTCCCCGCGCGAAATTCTCGCCGTGCACCCGAAGGGGCTGGAGTATGGGCCGGTCCTCGCCGGCCATGACCGCCTCCCGCTGCTCATGGACGAGGACGGACAGGTGCTGTCGCTCCCCCCGATCATCAACAGCCGGGAGATCGGGGAAGTCCGCGTGGGGGACCGCGAGCTGTTCGTGGAGGTCACAGGCACGGATCTCCCGATGGTGTTGCTGACGCTCAATATCCTGGCGGTCAACCTGGCGGATCGTGGGGCGACGATCGAGCCGGTCGAGGTGACCTACCCCTACGCGACCGAGCTCGGGAAGACCGTCGGGACACCGTTCAACTTCCAGAAACCCCGATCCATCCCGATCAAGACGATTGAGGACGCGCTCGGCGTGCCGCTCGGCGCGGAACGGATTCGGCAAGCGTTGCTGGCCTACGGCTATGAAGCCAGCGCCAGCAAAGACCGGGGCTCGATCTCGGTGAAGATTCCACCCTACCGGAACGATCTGATGCACCCGCTGGACGTGGTGGAGGACGTGGCGATCAGCCGGGGCTATGGCGAGTTCACGCCGATCATGCCGTCCCAGTTCACGGTGGGGAGCCTGTCGCGACTCGAAGAGGTGTCCGACAGGATACGGGACATGATGGTCGGGATCGGCTTTCAGGAAATCATCTCGAATATCATGGCGTCACGGCAGGAGCTGATTGACCGGATGCGCCTCGCCGGGAGTGACCGGGACTGGATCGTCGAGGTGGAGAACGTCATGACTCAAGCGTACTCCTGCCTGAGACAGTGGATCACTCCCTGCCTGCTCCGGGTGGAAGCAGCCTCGACCCGCGCGTTCTACCCCCACCGACTGTTCGAGGTCGGCGAGGTGGCGGTACCGGACGCCACGGAGGAGACAGGCGTACGCACCCTCATGCTCATGGGGGCGCTGATCGCCCACGCCAGCGCGAATTTCTCCGAGGCCCACTCCTGCCTGGACCTCTTGCTGTTTTACCTGGATCGTCCATACACCCTGGAACCGATCAGCCACCGCTCATTCCTCGACGGTCGGGCCGGACGGATCGTGTCCAACGGTCGGGCCATTGGTCTGATCGGAGAGGTGCATCCGGAAGTGCTCGAGCACTGGCAGGTGAGCATGCCGAGCGTGGTCTTCGAGCTGGAGGTGGACGCGCTGGCGGAACGGGGCTAGGGGAGCAAATGGCTTATGGCCGAGGAGGACACAGGAAGCAGCAATTCTCTCCTTCCCTTAGCCATCGGCCATCAGCCATATGCCATCGGCTCCTTAGGCCGGGGCGGCCTGCTGCTTGGCGATCTCGGTCAGTTTGCCGAATCCCGCCGGATCCTGAATGGCCATATCTGAGAGCACCTTCCGATCCAGAAGGATATTGGCCTTCTTCAGCGCGTTGATAAAGCGGCTGTAGGTGAGCCCCTGCAGGCGGACCGCCGCGCTGATCCGGGCCACCCACAGACTGCGGAAATGGCGTTTGCGCTTTCTCCGCTCGACATAGGCATAGATCTGGCCCTTGTCGACCGACTCGGTGGCGCTCCGGAACAACCGGCTCTTGGCACCGTACTGCCCTTTGGCCAACTTGAGCCGCTTCTTTCTCCGCTGTCTGGTCTTGGGACCACCCTTGACGCGTGGCATTTCCTCTCTCCTTCGCTCCGCTCAGTCGCGGGCTATGGGCACGAGGCTATGGGCTATGGGAAGGACTATCTTACCTATAGCCTCTCGCCGATCGCCTCTCGCCTTCCCTATAGCCTATCGCCCATCGCCCTCCTCACTTATACGGCAGCAACCGGCTCACCGACAGGACCATGGTCGGATCGACGGCCGCCGCCCCTTTCAGCCGGCGCTTCCGATCCCGAGCCTTGCTCGTCAAGATGTGCCGTCTGCCGGCCTTGCGCCGCACCAGTTTGCCGGTGCCGGTGCGGTTGAATCGTTTGCTCGCACCCCTATGACTCTTCAGTTTGGGTCCTGCCATCGTGACTCCCTCTTCCGGTTCTCCCGTGACGGTCAGCTTTTCGGTGCGACAATCATGATCAGGCTGCGGCCTTCCATGCGAGGCGCATACTCGATCGTTCCGGAGTCCGTCAACTGGCCCATCACCGTGGCCATCATCGCCCGCCCCATCTCCTGGTTCGCCATCTCGCGCCCACGGAATGTCACCGTGACCTTCGTCTTATTGCCCTCGGCCAAAAATCCCTTGATCTGACGGATCTTGATTTCGAGGTCATGCTTGTCGGTCCTCGGCCGCAGCTTGATCTCCTTGACCTGGGTGGATTTCTGATGGCGCCGGCTCTGGTGCTCCTTCTTGCTCAGCTCGTACTTGTATTTTCCGTAATCCATGATCCGGCAGACGGGCGGCTGAGAGGTCGGCGCCACTTCCACCAGATCGTAGCCCAACTCCTGCGCCTTCCGGAACGCATCCACGGTGGGCAGGATGCCTAACTGTTCGCCCTCAGGACCGATAACACGAACTTCCCGAATCCGGATTTCCCGATTGACACGCAGCTTGGGAACGATACTGCACCTCTTGTGAAAGGTTAGCGAGCCGGCATGGTCTGCGGGAGGTCAGCCCGAATCAACTCGATGACCGCCGGCACCGTCATGCTGCCCTGGTTCGCACCGCTTCGCCCGCGGACCGACACCGTGCCCTGCTCCACCTCGCGGTCGCCGATCACCAACATGTACGGAATCTTCGCCTTCTCCGCCTCTCGAATCTTGAACCCGATCTTCTCATTCCGCAGGTCCGCCTCCGCCCGGCACCCGGCTGCTTTGAGTTGCCCCACCACTGTCTCGGCGTAGTTCCGTTGCTTCTCGGTGATGCAGAGCGCCTTGGCCTGGACCGGCGCCAGCCACGTGGGAAAGGCGCCCGCATAGTGCTCCAACAGGATGCCGAAAAATCGCTCGATCGATCCCATGAGCGCCCGGTGAATCATGATCGGCTGATGCGGTTTGCCATCTTCGCCGATGTACGCCAGCTCGAAGCGCTCGGGATTGTTGAAATCGACCTGAACGGTCGAGCATTGCCAGGCCCGTCCCAGGACATCCTTGATCTTGATGTCAACCTTGGGACCGTAAAACACGCCCTCCCCCGGATCAATCCGGTAGCTCACCCCGCGGCCCTTCAGGGCCGCCTCCAACGCCGACGTGGCTTGCGCCCAGCGTTCGGGGGAGCCCACCGCCTTCTCGGGCCGGGTGGAGAGATAGAGCTCGAACTCCGAGAACCCGAAGGTCCGCAGCACGAAGAAGGTGAAATCCAGCACGCGGCCGACCTCGGCCTCGATCTGATCAGGGCGGCAGAACAAATGGGCATCATCCTGGGTGAACCCGCGCACCCGCAACAGCCCGTGCAGGACCCCGGTCCGTTCGTAGCGGTACACGGTGCCGAGTTCTCCATATCGGATGGGCAGATCCCGGTAACTGCGGAGATGGGACTTGTAAATCATGATGTGGAACGGGCAGTTCATGGGCTTGAGTTGGTACTCGCTCGCCTCGACCTTCATCGGGACGAACATATTGTCCCGATAGTAGTCCAGGTGCCCGCTCGTCCTCCACAGATCGAGACGGGCGATATGCGGCGAGTAGACCAACTCATAGCCCTGTTGCAGGTGCTGCTCCCGCCAAAAATTTTCGATCAGCAGGCGAATGAGCGCGCCCTTCGGGTGCCACAGAACCAACCCGGGCCCGATCTCATCCTGCATGGTGATCAGATCGAGGTCTTTCCCCAACTTGCGGTGGTCCCGGCGCTTGATCTCCTCCAGCTTGGCCAGATGGGCATCCAGCGCGGCCTGTGTAGGGAACGAGGTGCCGTAGATACGTTGGAGCATCGGGTTCCGTTCGTCGCCGCGCCAATAGGCTCCGGCGCCAGACAGCAGCTTGAGCGCCGTCACCCGGCCGGTCGAGGGGACGTGCGGGCCCCGGCACAGATCAACGAACTCACCCTGGCTGTACAGCGAGGCCGTCGGGTCCTCGATATGTTCGAGAATGTCCACCTTGTAGGATTCCCCCCGTTCCCTGAAGAACCGGATGGCATCCTGGCGCGACATCTCCATCCGCTTGAACGGACGGTCGGCTTTGATGATGTCATGGGCGCGCGCCTCGATCTTGTCGAGGTCTTCCGGGGTGAACGGACGCTCGAAGGCAAAGTCGTAATAGAATCCTTCCTCGATCGCCGGCCCAATGGCGAGCTGCGCGGTTGGGAAGACCTCTTTCGCCGCCTGGGCCATGATGTGGGTGCTGCTGTGCCGATATACTTCCTTCCCTTCGGCCGACTCAAAGGTGATCGGCTCCAGCGAGGCATCCCCGGTCAACACGGTGTTCAAATCGGCCAGGACCCCGTTGAGCTTGACCGCCAGAACCTCACGGCTTACGGTCCCGCCGGGGCCGCTGAGGGCCTCCGCGGCAGTGCACCCGACCGGCACCCGCCGGGGCGTTCCGTCAGGCAGCGTCACCTGAATCTGTTTGGAATCTTTAGACATTCGCTACAAACAAGAAAGGCATCACGACCGCCCCCCCGAACCGGTCGGAGCATCCCCATCCCCCTGCGGCGAACGATTCAAGGCCATCTGCGGTGTGCTCATCGCCAGCGCTCGTTGCACTGGGGGCTGGCGACAGGTAGCCGAACCATCCTCAACGTATTGACGACCCGTTGCGTTACACCGAGCAACGGGTCCCCGATACGCCTCCGGTTGTTTCAAGCCTGCAGCTCCGCATCTGCCCTCGTTTCCCTGACCTCATGGCGAAGGGATTCTCCGACAGGCCCCTCCTGACGGTCCGATGCCCTCACCGGGGTGGTAGGCGCGGACGGTCTTGAACCGTCGACCTCTACCGTGTCAAGGTAGCGCTCTCCCCCTGAGCTACGCGCCTATCGTCCGCGGCCATGCTAATATAGCCCCGCCGGATGTGTCAAGAATCGCGGCCACCACGGCAAAGAAAAAGGCAGCACGGCATGCCGTGCTGCCTTTCACACCCAACCAACGAACGCGCGCGGACCCGGACGAGCCCTACTTCACCGCGGTCTTGAGGGCCTTCCCGGCCGAGAATTTCGGCACGCGAGCCGCGGGAATGCGGAGAACCTCGCCGGTCCTGGGATTTCGTCCGTTTCGCGCCTTTCGCTTGGCGACGGTAAAGGTGCCAAAGTTCACCAGGCTCACCCGGTGGCCCTTCTTGAGGGAAGCGGTGACGGCACCGGTGAATGCGTGCAGCGCATCCCCTGCGGCGACTTTGGTAATGCCGGCGGACGTCGACATCTTCGCGATCAATTCCTCTTTGGTCATGGTGTCCCTCCCCGTAGGTTGGCTGTCAGAACCAGAAATCCTGGAGGCCCCGCTGCCTATCCGACCCTTGCCGTGGACCCTCGCCAGCCAGCAGTCAGGGCCTTCCTCCCGTCATGATCCCGGCCGGCGTGCTATATCAGACCCAGTCAGACTACCCGAGCCTTTTCCCGCTTGATCGGGACCCGTAAGTCGGCAATCTTTTTCCGCAGAGTGTTCCGGTTCATCCCCAGTAAGTGGGCGGCTTGGATCTGGTTGCCGTTGGTTTCTTTGAGCGCCAGGGTGATCAGCGGCCGTTCCACGGCCCTGATCAGCATAGGGTGCAGGTTCCGGGCGGAGCCGTTCTTCATCTCTTTCACGAAATCGCCAAGCTTCGACTCGATATAGTCCTCAAGGCGATAGCTGTGAGAGAGCCGGCTGTGGCCGTTGGCCATCGCCTCCACGATCCCGGAGGCATACCGCAGGACTGCGCGGGACCC
Source organism: Nitrospiraceae bacterium (assembly GCA_050731075.1). Classification (GTDB taxonomy): domain Bacteria; phylum Nitrospirota; class Nitrospiria; order Nitrospirales; family Nitrospiraceae; genus 40CM-3-62-11. The sequence goes on along the minus strand of JBOHOM010000230.1, from coordinate 4,132 downwards.
CGCCAGGATGAAGGTATGCGCCGGATCCACGGCGCGTTGGACCTCGGCCAGCTCGTTACGATGGCCGCGTCTCATTTCGAGAATGACGCCGTCAAACGAGCGTTTCGCAGCGGGGCGCGGCACAGATGCCAGGTCTTTCGCCACAGTAACACTCACCGTGTTGGTGCCCTTCTTGAGGTCTTGCTCGAGCTGAGCCTGAAGGTCGGGGTCCAAGCTGAGCAGGAGGATGCTGAACACAGAGGATCGAGCCGTCATGCAGCCACCAGGGCGAATGAAGAGGGCGGGATTATCCTCCAAGGGTGCATTGATGTCAATCGGAAAATCTCTCAAATTGTTTTTATTTTCCTGCAACCAGGATGCCAAGCAGCCGCGCAACATTTCGGCCGAGGTGCGGTGTCCTGCTGATGGGGCGGTGAGCGCAGGAATACAACCATTGCTCGCAATCCAGGGTCGCTCAACGTCATAGGGATCATGACGACCACAAGGCCGATCGTTTGAATGCCGAGTGTCAGATCGGGTGTTCAGTGGACCGCCGGCTCCGCAGACCTAACTTCCACCGAGATAAAAATTATGACATCACGATTTCGGCCACAACCGTTTTGAAGAGAACAAGCGACCGTCCTCTGCGTTCTCGAGTCCGGAGATTGGGACGCAGACCCGGATAATCGGACGAGGGCCGGTGGCCCATACCGGTCGTTGCTTGACTGACCGCAACATTGTGCTTGACATCCGGTGGCTCCTAGTTGTATATAACACGCAAGGATTAATCTATTTCCTATCGGAATACTCAAGAATAGATGAAAGTCTCGTTCAAAGCCACCTATGGCATCATGGCAGCTCTGGATTTAGCTATGCACAATGGAATATCTCCAGTGCAGGCGAAGGCGATTGCGCGTCGACATGCGATGCCCCTTCGGTTTCTTGAGCAGGTCCTGCACGCGATGAAGAAAGCCGGATTAGTGGAGAGCTTACGCGGAGCCCGCGGGGGATACCTGCTCGGCAAACTCCCGGCAGAAATCTCCCTGGCCGAGATCGTGGAAGCGCTGGATGGTCCGCTCACACCCGCGCCCGCCCGGAGGTCGGCCGGGCGCAGCGGTCTGGAGACACCCAAGCCTGACTCGCTCCTTGCCGGGGTGTGGGAACGGGTTCGGAAGGCGGAGCTCGGCGTCCTGAACTCCGTCACGCTGAAGGAATTGGTGGAGCGCCATCAACAACTCGAGCAAGAACGGGCCTTGATGTACCACATTTAGGCATTCGGTGGTCGCATGATTCGGTGACTGAAGGGTTTTGCGAACATGCGGCACAAGCTCTCGACCGCCGAATCGTCAACTGGAGAGATGTCCTATGAGGAGCCCCCGGACAGCTTCACCGGTCGCAATCCAGACGATGCCGATCCCGCCGGCGATCCTGGAGGAGATCGAGACCTTTGAAGGCGAGGTCCGCCGCCTGAATGCGGAGGAGGTGTCGGCCGACATCTTCAAACCGTTCCGCCTGCAACACGGGATCTATGGTCAGCGCCAGCCGGGCGTCCAGATGGTCCGGATCAAGATCCCCTTCGGAGGGTTGACCGCGAATCAGTTGCGTCGCATCGCCGAGATGGCCGACACCTACGCCACCGGAGTCGGCCACGTCACCACGCGCCAGGACATTCAGCTCCATTTCGCCCTGCTCAAGGACGTGGGCACCATCATGCGCGGGCTCGCCGAAGTAGGCGTCACGACCCGTGAAGCCTGCGCCAACACGGTGCGCAACGTGACCGCCTGCCACCTGGCGGGAGTCTGCAAAGGAGAGGTGTTCGACGTGACGCCCTACGCGAAAACCGTCGCGCTGCACCTGCTGCGCAATCCGCTCAACCAGAGCCTGCCCCGAAAGTTCAAGATCGCCTTCTCCGGCTGCCGTCACGACTGCGCCCTGACCCCCATTCACGACATCGGCCTGCTGGCCTCCCGCCGCGACGACGGGACCATCGGCTTCCGGATGTCGGTGGGCGGCGGACTCGGGTCCGCTCCCCGCATCGGCCAGGTCCTGCGCGAGTTCGTCCCAATGGATGAGCTGATCCCGACGATCGAGGCCGTGATCAAGGTCTTCGATACGCTCGGCAACCGCAAGAACCGGCACAAGGCCCGGTTGAAGTTCGTCATCGAGAAGCTGGGCTTTGAGGAGTTCGTGCGGCGTTGGGAGGAGGCCTATGTCAGCATGGGCCACGCCCGCCCCGACCCCCGGCCGATCACGCTGCTCCAGCATCCGGATGACCCCGTTCCCCTGATCATGCCGACCAGGGCTGAGGCCACCGGTGTGACAGGGGTGATCGGGGGGAACGGGGCGAGCGGGAACGGAGAGTCTTCCCAAGCGCCTCTCGATCAACAGTCCGCTTACCAGATGTGGAAGCGGACCAATGTCGTGGCCCAGAAGCAACCCGGCTATGCCGCCGTGGTCATCAAGCTCCCGATGGGTGATATCACTGCGGCGCAGATGTACGTGGTGGCCGACCTCGCGGAAGAGTTTTCGAACGGGAACCTGCGGACTACGATCAATCAAAACCTCATCATTCGATGGGTGCCGGAATCCCGCGTGGAGGCCCTGTACGACGAGCTGACCAAGCACGGCCTGGCTGATCCGGGCGCCGAGCTGGTGGAGGATATCATCGCCTGTCCGGGCACCGATACCTGCGGCCTTGGAATTACCTCCTCCAAAGGCCTGGCTCGCGCCATGGCGGAGATCTTCCCTCCCGGCCGGGTGCCTGAGGACCTCACGGGTGTCAGCGTTAAGATCAGCGGATGCCACAATTCCTGCGCGCAGCACCACATCGCCACGATCGGCCTGCACGGCGTGGGCAAGCGCGCGGGTGAGCATGTCGCCCCCTACTACGAGCTGCACCTCGGCGGCCAGGTGAACGGGACGGCCAAGATCGGCCAGATGACCGTGAAGCTGCCGGCCAGGAAGGTGCCGGCCGCCATCTCGCATCTCCTGGCTGTCTATCGCCGCGACCGGCAGACCGGGGAGGGTCTCCCAGCCTTCATCACCAGAACCGGCAAGGCCAAGCTGAAGGAAGAGTTGATCCCCTATACGATCATGCCGACCTTTGAGGAGGACCCCACCTTCTACTATGACTGGGAGGGCGACGGCGAGTTCGTCACCGAGGACTTGGGCCCCGGCGAGTGCGCCGGCGGCGCTCTGGAAATGATCGACAACCGCATCCTGGAAGCGGAACAGGAATTGTACCAGGCGCGGCTCCTGGCGGAAAAGCACCAGTATTCCGTCTCGGTCAACAAGTCCTACCGCGCCGTACTGGCAGCGGCCAAGGCCTTGCTGGTCACCGAGGGGATTGATCCCGCCACCGACGCCGAGACCTTTTCGGAGTTCGAGCGGCGGCTGACCGAGAAGGGCTTCGTCCCGGCCTCGTACCACAACCTGGGCGCCCAGATCGGGGACTTGGGCCCGAAGGACACCTCGCCGGATCTCGCCCACGCGAAGATCAGCTTTGCTTGCGGGTTCGTGGAGGTCTGCAAGGCCGCCACCGAACAGATGGGAAAGGACCTCAAGCTGAGCCAGGCAGGACAGACCGAGGGCGCTGACAAGCCACCGGCCGGGTTCCCCGATACCCAGAAGAAGGCCCCCGTCACACCGGCCGGGGCACCCGTCGGCGAGACGGCCGGCGTTGCGGTCTTCGATCTCCGGGGTGTGATGTGCCCGCTCAACTACGTCAAGACCAAGTTGAAGCTGGAGATGATGGACGCCGGCGAGCGACTGGAAGTCTGGCTGGACGCCGGTGATCCGATCAAGAACGTGCCGATGAGCCTTCGCAATGACGGGCATAAGATTCTAGCGGAGGATCCGTTGGAACCGGAGGCGCTGCATTTCAAGGTGCTGGTAGAGAAGGTCGAAGGATAGGGATTAGGAAGGAGTGGCTGGACTATCCCCTGTGCTCCCGGAGCGCGCACGATCAGAATGTGCTCGCTCGACGGCCGCAGTGGGGGACAGTCCAGCCACTTCTAGTCGGACATGCCTTCGCCCTTGTGGGGGAGAGGGAGAAGAGTCAGAACTTCATTAAGAAGAGCCCGAGAGAGATCACGTGCACAAAGAGGTAGGATCACAGACGAGGCCGTCGGATGAAGAGCTGAAGGCGCTCAGC
>JBOHOM010000229.1:0-6819 GCA_050731075.1 Nitrospiraceae bacterium | reverse complement strand
TCGTCATTGACGCCGATGTGTTAGCCCGCGAGGCCGTGGAACCGGGAAGACCAGCCTGGCGAGACATCGTGCACGCGTTCGGAAAGAAGATCCTTCAGCCCGATCGAGCGCTGGATCGCCGGACACTGGGTCGGATGGTCTTTCGCAACCGGGCGAAGCTGAAAAAACTGAACGCCATCGTCCATCCACGAGTCGCCCGGGACCCGAATCGCCAGACGCGGGAGATCTCCCGGAAGGACCCGGACGCGGTCATCATCTACGATGCGCCGGTCCTCATCGAAGCCGGCGCGCACACGCGCATGGACAAGATTATCGTTGTGGTGGCCGACCAAGCCACCCAGATCAAGCGGCTGTGCAATCGCAGCCACTTCTCCCGCGCCGAAGCCTTCCGCCGCATTCGCTCACAGTTGCCGCTCGCGCAAAAAGTCAAATTGGCCGACTACGTCATCGACGGCACCCTGTCCTTTGAGCAGACGAAAAACGAAGTCCAGCGGATCTACGCGGAGCTCAAACAGCTCGCGTGACAATCTTGGATCATGACTGCCTCGGTTTGTTGATTGACATGCCCTTTGAAAGGGTCAAACCTTTAGAGACTAGAGAAACAACTCCCTCCCCCGGATAGATCGGCATGGCCCGTGCCGTGCATTGATGCCCTTTCCTGTGTTAAAGTTCCCCTCATGCGTCACGTCGTCATTATCGGGTCCGGACCGGCGGGGTTGACTGCCGCGATCTATGCGGCGCGGGCGAACCTCTCGCCGCTGGTAGTTGAAGGCCCGCAGGCCGGCGGGCTGTTGACCACGACCACGGAGGTGGAGAACTACCCCGGCTTCCATCACGCGATCATGGGACCCGACCTGATGAAGGACATGCGGGCCCAGGCCGAGCGGTTCGGGACCGAATTGCTCACCGGCGAGGTCACCGCCGTGGATCTCAAGCGGAGCCCGCTCGCCTTCACGGTCGATGGCGAGCGACGCATAGAAACCAAGACCCTCATCATCGCCTCCGGCGCGTCAGCCATTCAGCTCCGCATCCCCGGAGAATCCCGGCTCATGGGACACGGCGTCTCAACCTGCGCCACCTGCGACGGCTACTTCTTCAGGGGGAAGGAACTGGTCGTGGTCGGCGGCGGCGACAGCGCGATGGAAGAAGCCACGTTCCTCACGAAGTTCGCCACCCGCGTGTCCGTCGTCCATCGGCGGGACAAGTTGCGGGCCTCCAAGATCATGCAAGACCGGGCGTTGAAGAACGAGAAGATCGCCTTTGTCTGGAACTCGGTCGTGCAAGAAATTCTGGGAGAGCGCATCGTCGCCGGTGTCCGCTTACGAAATGTGGTCACCGGCAAGACGTCGGAACTGAGTTGCGCGGGCTTGTTCGTCGCGATCGGTCATAGTCCGAACACCAGCCTTTACAAAGGACAGATCGAGATGGATGCGAAAGGGTATATCCTCACGAGGAACGGGACCGCGACGAACGTGCCCGGCGTATTTGGGGCCGGCGATGTCCAGGACTCGCGGTACCGGCAGGCCGTGACCGCGGCGGGGTCCGGCTGCATGGCCGCCATGGACGCGGAACGGTATCTTGAATCATCAGGCTAGAGGCAATGGGCAATAGGCTATAGGCACGCCGAATCTCTCGTACACCTATAGCCCATAGCCTAACGCCCATGGCCTGCGGCTACGCCGATGCGTTGCGCCATCGTTCATTACCATGAGCTGGCTCTCAAGGGACGGAATCGCCCGTTCTTCGAGGCGCGCCTCGTCCGGCACCTTCGGCAAGTCCTCCGAGATCTCGGCGTAACCCAGGTCGAATCCCTCCCCGGGCGTATCCGCATTTCGCTTCCGAACGAGACACCCTGGGAGCCGGTCAAAACCCGGCTCGCCCGGGTATTCGGCATCGCCAATTTCTCCCTCGCGCAGTCGGTGCCGCTCGAAAAAGACGCGCAGGCCTCGTTGGAGACGCTGAAATCGGCCGTTGGCGACACGGTGCGAGAGCTTCCCTTTGCCACGTTTCGCGTCACGACCAAACGCGCCGACAAGCGCTTCCCGATGACGTCCATGGACGTTGACCGCGAGGTCGGCGCCCACCTCTGCCGGCTGACCGGCAAACGGGTCAGCCTCGACAACCCGGACCTCACCGTCCATATCGAGCTGCTCGCGCGGGACGCCTACTATTCCACTCACCGCGAAGCCGGCCCCGGCGGGTTGCCGGTCGGGATCAGCGGCAAGGTGGCCTGTCTGATTTCGGGGGGGATTGACTCACCGGTCGCCGCGCAGCGCATGATGAAACGTGGATGCAAGGCAGTCTTCGTCCACTTCCATGGCAGGCCATACGTCAGCCGGGCATCGGAAGAGAAGGTGCGCGAGATCGTCCACCTCTTGACGCAGTACCAGCTCTATTCGCGCCTGTATCTGATCCCGTTTGGCGAGATTCAGCGGCAGATTGTGCTGGGAGCGCCCGCGGCTTTCCGGGTGGTGCTCTACCGCCGGATGATGCTGCGGATCGCCGAGGAGTTGGCTCGACGGGAGCGCTGCTGGGCGCTGGTCACGGGCGACAGCCTGGGCCAGGTCGCCTCACAGACTCCCGAAAATCTGAGCGTGGTGGAAGAGGCCGCTCAGCTTCCGATCCTTCGCCCGCTGATCGGCATGGACAAGATCGAGATCACGGAACAGGCCCAGCGAATCGGCACCTTCGAGACATCCATCGAACCGGATCAAGACTGCTGCAAACTCTTCGTCCCCCCGCACCCGAGCACGAAGACCCACCTGGATCAGATCCGGAAGGCTGAGCGCGGCTTCGATCTCAGTGCCCTCGTGAAACAGGGCTTGGAAGGGGCTGCTCTGGCGGAGTTTCGCTTCCCTGCTCAGTGAGACCGGGCTCGCTCGCCGACCCGTTCCCTCAAGATCCGGAAGTGCTTCTCCAGTTGGCGCCGGAGTTCCAGAGCCATCAGCCAGTCCGGAGCCCAGGTGTCGACTTCGACGAGCAGTTCGAACTGCGCACGAGTCAGCCCCTCGTTCCCATCCTGCATCAGCCGCCAAGTCCGGCTATACCGCCTGAAATCGCCCGCGAGAAAGGTGGTGACGAGTCCGCCGCCGGGCAGCTCCCGGTTCTCGCACAGCAGTCGTCGCTCCCCAGGCAGCAGCGCATGTTCGATGTACAGATCGGTCACCACACGCTCGCCCTGCTGCTCAAGATGCGCGAGACGCATCGTGACTCCGAACAACTCCGGCCACTTCGCATAATCAGTCAGCACCTGGTGGACCACAGAGGGAGGCGCGGGGAGATGCAGCGTGGCCGTTGCCCGGACGCCGCCGGAGGGATCCGGCTGAACCTCCAGGACCGATGAACTGTCCGTGACGGCCCAGGCCGCCTGGACAGCCACGCCATAGATCGCGCAAAAGATCAACAGCCCCGTTGATGGACAAACCTTCACTCGAGGCACAGTCCGCGTCGGGTCATGCAGCACCCCACCCCTTCACTCTAAGATCGCATCCATCAGCCGGGTGTGGATGCGGCGGACGCGTTCGAGTTGGCCCTTGGCCGCGAAGCGCTCATAGAACCCATCGGCTCTGAATTCCTTCGTCAGCGCGGCCCAGGGCTGGAGGGTGGCCATGAATGGCTTGGGGGATTTCTCCTCCTCCCACTGCCCCATGAGCTTGCGATCCACGATCAAGTCATCCAGCACCCGGATCAGCGCCTTCAGCGTCACGTCGCGCGTGAACATGTACCGCTCGTTGTTGCCCCAGACCTCGCTCATGACCTCCTTCACGGCTTTGAGATAATCTCGCACCAGGGCATAGCACTTGTCGGTCCTCGTACCGAGGTGTGACTCGACCCAGCGGCCGTGGTGCTGCACCAGCTTGTACAACTCATTGAAGAGTTCTGATTGTAATATCCATTTCTCCTGCTTGCTCCGCCCGCCCAACCGATTGATCTTGTACTGGAGGGGAGAGTCGGCCTCGCCATAGAGCAGGTTGACCACCTTCGCCGCGAATTTCTTCTCAGGGCTTTCCCAAGACACCTTTTCGTAGAGGTCCACCAGGTGCGAGCGGTTGATCCGCGTGTGGGTGGAGTTGATGATGACGAACATCTCCGTCGCGAACTCGGCGCTCCGCCCGTCGAACACGACACAGGGGATCTCCACGTTCGCCGCCTGATCGGCATGCCGCTCCTTGAAGAAATGCAGGCCGGCCAGGCGGTGCTGCCCGTCGATGACGAGATAATTCCCCTTCGGCTCGCTCAGGTGCCCGATGGAGTCGGAACTATCCAGCTTGCGAAAGTTCAAGGTTTCGTCGGTGAAGAGAAGCACCGTCCCCGGGACCATCGGCTGGGTCAGAACGGTTTCATAGAAATTCACGATCTGTTTGATCTTCTGCCGGTTCAGCACCCGTTGGAAGCCCCTCTCGCTCCGCTCGATTCCGGCAATGAACTGCGCGACTTCATCGTCCTGCCGCAAGCGCGCCTCCGACAGCTCCTCCCCCTCGAAGTAGTACCGGCTGGTGAATTTGACCTTTTCGAGCAGATCGGCAGCCTTATACGAAACAAAATAAAACGTGCTTTCCTTCTGCTTGACGCGCGTGGCAAGCATAGCTCCTCCTCCAAAGGTCGTGACGGGTGACGGGTGACCGGTGACGAGTAGGACTCAGCATCGGAGCCTCCGATCACATTTCTAACGCGTTACGCGTCACGCGTCACTTCCTTCTCAGCGCTGGCAGTATCTCTTCCGGGCCGAGCGTGTTGACCACGTCTGACGGCTCCAGCCCGCCTTTGCGGGCGACGTTGACTCCGAAGGGCACATCTTCCAAGCCCTCCGTCGCGTGGGCGTCGGGGTTGATGCTCACCCGCACCCCGCGAGCCTTGGCGTACCGGCAGAGGCGCCAATCCAGATCCAGCCGGTGAGGGTTGGCGTTGATTTCGACGATCTTTCCATGCGCGGCGGCCGTCTCGATCACCTTCCGCATGTCCACGCGATATCCTTCCCGGGACAGCAGCAGTCGCCCGGTCGCGTGTCCCAGCATCGTCACGTAGGGGTTGGCCAGCGCCAGGCAGATACGCCGCGTCTGGTCTTCTTCGCTCAGGTTGAACCGGCTGTGCACCGACGCGATCACGAAGTCAAAGCTGGCGAGGACGTTATCCGGATAGTCCATCGCCCCGTCCACCAGAATGTCGGCCTCGATCCCTTTGAAGATCCGGATGTCCGAAAACTTCTGTTGCAGCGCGTCGATCGCGGCGTGTTGCTCACGGATCCGGTCTTCCTTCAGACCGTTGGCATACGAGGCGGACTGGCTGTGATCAGAGATGCCGATGTAGCGATACCCGAGCGCCCTGGCCGCGGCGACCATCTCCTCGAGGCTGGCCGAGCCGTCGCTGTACGTCGTGTGATTGTGAAACACGCCCTGAATGTGTCCGGCTTCCACCAAGGGTTTCAGACGGCCCGCCTCCGCCGCCTCGATTTCTCCCAAGCCCTCCCGCAGTTCCGGCTCGATGTAGGGCAGCCCCAAGGCGGCATAGAGCGCCTCTTCCGAGTCGGCCTTGGGCGCGAGGCCTCCGTTCTCGCCCGTGAGATTCCAGGGAACATTCATGCGGGCGGCCCGCGCCGCCAGCGCGGCCAGATGCTCCTCGCTCGCGCTGCCGGCCAGCATCGCATGAGCCGCGAGGTCCTCCGACACCGTCACGGTCACCGGAACCCCCAGCGATGATCTGGCGGTGATCCGATTCCCCGCCTGGGTCACCTCCCCCAGGCCCTCGACGTGCCGGAGGCCCTCCAGCACGGACTGTGGCCGATCCGCGCCGGCCAGCACCGAGATGGTCCGGACGACTTCGAGGCGTCGTCTCAACTCGCCGACCAGCTCGGCGCGCCTCACCCCCGCCGCATGTCGGATCCAACCGACGAGCCGCTCCGCTTCCCCGATGACCGTCGCGTACAGGTGGAACCCGCGCCGCCGCTTCAGCTGCTGGATCCCCTGCCGGATTTTATCCTGCGTCTTCTGACCGAAGCCCGGCAGGCCGACCAGGCGATTCTCGATGCAGGCATACTCCAGCTCGCCGACCGTCGTGATGCCCAGTTGATTCCACACCGCGGCGATCTTCTTGGGTCCTAATCCCGGAATCGCGGTCATCTCCAGGAGCCCCTCCGGCACGCTCCGTTTCAGCTCCTCGTAGTATCCCAGCCGGCCGGTGCCGACCAGCTCCGCCAGCTTCCCGGCCAGCGCCTCTCCGATTCCCTTCAACTCTCGAATGCGGCCGGAGGCCACCAGCCCGCTGAGGTCCTCCGTCAACGTCTCGATCGTGCGGGCCGCGTTGTAATAGGCCCTGCTCTTGAACGGGCTTTCGCCCTTCAACTCGAGCAAGAGCCCGATTTCCTCGAAGATTCTCCTGATCTCGCGTTTGTCGATTGTCATAGGCTAGGGGCAATGGGCGACAGGCTAGCGGTTAGGCGAGAGGCGATCGGCTATGGGCTATAGGAAGAGGCATCTTACCTATTGCCTATCGCCTGACGCCTATTGCCTGTCCTATCGCCCATCGCCCAATACCTGACGCGTTGGGCCAGATTTTACGCCACGGTTCCACTCGCTGCAAGCGGAAGGATTCCGATCCTATGAAAGGCAAATCTGTTGCCAAAACTTCCCAAGAAACCTATAGTGACCGCGCGGAGGTTACGACATCCTCAGAAGAGTGACGGTGTCTCTGCCCACGAATTCCTTGGGTGGTCGCTCTGTAGGAGGTTCATCGTGGACCCAACCGTGCGCAAGGCAAGTCGCGATGACGCTCGCTGAAGACATCAAGCGCGAGGCACGGGCCCTCGGGTTCGAGTCGGTCGGG
>JBOHOM010000228.1:0-5118 GCA_050731075.1 Nitrospiraceae bacterium | reverse complement strand
TGTGGGGGATGGGGGGAGCCGGAGCCGAGCCGCCGGTCGCTACAGCAGCGCGGCGAGCCTGCACGGAGCGGAATGCCTCGCCCTGACGGCCTCGCGCGGGCGCCCTTCCACCTCTTCACGTTCTGCGAGCACGGGGGATTAGCCTTGCTGCCCCGCCCCTCCTAATTTCTTCTGATTGATGAGCACGCGCGAGGGGACTACAATAGGCCGCGCTCTCGAGGTCGGCAGGACTCCCTTCCATATCCCATTGCACCCATCGGATCACAGGGTGGAGGAGGTGGCGATGGCCGAAATGATTCGAACGGCCCAATACTTTAAGATGCAGGTGCCGGATAAGCCCGGTGAAGGGGCCAGGAGGCTCGCCGTCCTACGGGACGCCGGGGTGAATCTCCTTGCCTATTCCGGGTTCCCCCGCAATCGGCGGGCCCAGCTCGACCTAGTGCCGGTTGATCCAATGGCGTTCACGCACGCGGTGAAACTGGCCAAGTGGAAGGTGCAAGGGCCGAAGGTCTGCTTTCTTGCGGAAGGTGACGACCGGCTTGGTGCCGCGGCGGACCTGACGGCCAAGTTGGCCGAGGCGAAGATCAATATCACGGCCATGGAAGCCGTCTGCGCGGGGCAGGGTCGCTACGGAGCCATCTTTTGGGTCAAGCCCCGTGACGTGAAGAAGGCGGTGAAGGCCCTCGGTCTCAGGTGAGCAGCCGGTCCGTGCGCGTCGTCGTGACGGGGGGAACGGGATTCATCGGCCGGCCGCTCTGTCAGAGGCTGGTGTCGCTCGGGCATGCGGTGACGGTGCTCACACGCGATCCCGTCGCGGCCCGGGCTCGCCTCGATCCCCCCATTTCGTTGATCGGTTGGGAGGGCTTTCGCGGGCCGACGGACGGGTTGCTGGCAGCCTTAGGCGACCGTGAGGTGGTCATCAACCTGGCCGGCGACCCGATTGCGGCCGGTCGCTGGAATGCCCACGTCAAGGACCGCCTGCGGAACAGCCGGGAAGGGACCACCTCAGCCCTGGTGGCGGCCCTCTCCAAGCTCCGGGCACGACCGGTGCTGCTGATCAGCGCGTCCGCGATCGGGTATTATGGGCCTCGACAGGATGAAGCGCTGACGGAAGAGGCTCCCTCCGGCGGCGGGTTTCTGGCGAGCCTCTGTCGGGAATGGGAAGCGGCGGCGCGCGCGGCGGAGCGGCTCGGCGTCCGCGTGGTGCTTCCCCGGATCGGCGTGGTCCTGGGACGGCACGGCGGCGCCCTGGCCAAGATGCTTCCCGCGTTCCGGTTGGGGCTCGGCGGACCGGTGGGCAGCGGAGATCAGTGGATGTCCTGGATTCACCTCGACGATCTGATCGAGTTGCTGTTGTTCCTGCTCAACGAAGCGGCGGGCGGACCGGTAAATGCGACCGCGCCGAATCCGGTCACAAACAGGGAGTTCGCCCGCACCCTCGGCCGGACGCTCAGGCGACCGGCCTGGGCCCGTGTGCCGGCTCCGGTGCTCCGGTTCCTGTTGGGTGAAATGGCGGAGGAGTTGCTGCTGACCGGGCAGCGGGTTCTGCCCCATCGTGCCCAAGCGATGGGATTTCGCTTTCGGTACCCCACCTTACCCGAGGCCTTGCATGCCATTCTGCGCTAGGCTCGTCCCCTGGATCGGCGTGGGGCTTTCAGGAGGTCTCCTGGTCGCCACCCTCGGCTCGGCATCCGCGCAAGATGTGGTGTGGGACCACCTGGCGGAGGGGTTGGCCGTGACGGTCTGGGAGCCGGGCCCGCAGTGCCAGGAAGAGGTTCCCCCCTTGTACCTGGTTCGCGTGGATCCGGAACGGTACCGGTTTTCTGCGTACCATTTCCGCGACGAAGGGCTGTCCGCACCCCTGACGATTCAAGAATGGCAACGGCGGACAGGAGCCAGCGTGCTGTTCAACGCCGGCCTGTTCCAGGATGATTATTCGTATCTGGGCCTGCTCTTCAAGGGCGGGCGATCCTTGGGGACGAAGCGGCACCCCCACTGGCAAGGCCTGTTTGTGGCCGAACCGGTTGCGCCCGGTGGACGAAAAGCCCGCGTCCTGGATCTCGCGGTGGATGCGTTCGCAGCGGACGACCCCCCCTACCGCGAGGCGGCACAGTCGCTCATGCTATTGGATCGGCACGGGAAAGCCCGGGTCCGTCTGACCGGGAAGCGGGCCCATCAGACAGTGGTGGGAGAGGATCGGGAGGGCCGGATCCTTCTGATCAAGACGGCTGACGTCGTGGCGCTCTGGGAGCTCGCCGTGTGCCTCCGGCAGGGGTTCCTCGGGATACATCAGGCGATGGCGATGGATGGGGGGACGTCGTCGGACCTCCTGATTGAGGCCGATGTTCAGGTGAATCGCGGGCGAGGCAGCGAGCAGCTCCCCTGGTCCCCGCTGGTGGATGGCAGCGGGATGCGGCACATCCCGCTGCCCTCAGTGATCGGGGCGCTTCCGCGAGACAAAGCATCCCAGCCCTCGAACCCCCCCTCCCCGCCGAAGAGCCCGTAGCCCACATTATTCATGACGGTTCGTAGCGCGCACCCATTGCAGTCCGAAGAGCAATGGGTACCCGGCAGTCGCGTGGCAGCAGCGAATCCGCGATTGCAGCGTCAGCGGAGGACTGGCTGGACTGGGTAGCCGGCCTCAACCCAGGCGTTCATGCTGCCGTCCACGTTGTACGCGTGGCGGTACCCGAGATCGGCCAGCGTCTCCGCCGCGATATTACTCCGGCGTCCGGACTGGCAGTAGACGACGATGTGATCGTCCGGCTTGGCGCCGATCTCGCGGTGCCGCGCCCTGATCTCGCGGTATTCGATGTTGCGATCCGTGCCGGGGATGACGCCGGTGAGATGCTCCTGCGGGGATCGGACATCGATCAAGAAAAAGCCCTTCGTGGCCTGGGTCATGGCTTTTGAAAGGCCGGCGTTCAGTTGCTGGACTGTGAGCAGGTAGGAATGATGTGCCGATACGCTGCTGCCGGCCAGCACCAGCGCGAGTGCCAGTCCGACGCAGGCGGTGACCGTTGAGAGTCTCATGGTGCAGCCTCCTCATCTACCGTCGACGTGCCCGGTTCCTGGGGGGGTGGGAATGCCGATTAGCGACTATCATAGGACCTGTATGAAACGGTGGTCAAGAGCCTCCGCGCTGGCTCTCCTCCTTGTGTGCGCCAGCTGTTCTGAAGGGGCCAAGCTGATCCAGGAGAGCGACTCGGGAGGTGTCGTCACCTACCCGTTCAAGGGAGAGAACGGCTACCTCTTTTCCCGGTTTCGGGCCGAGGCGCTGGAGATGATCGAGAAGCGCTGTAAGGGGGCCTATCGCATCGTCAGGGAGGGGGAAGCCATAGGGCGGAGCCGCGTGGTGGAAGGTCCCGGGGGGGCAGAGGTGATCGGCGAACGGCGCTGGGGGCTCCAGTTCCGATGCAAGGAATAAAGAACAGCTTGTGGCATATAGCCTATGGCGTATAGCAAGAAGGGGGACTCTCCGGCCATAAGCCATACGCCATAAGCCGTACGCTCTTCTAGCCTGAGCCATACGCCATCAGCTCTTCGCGACCGCCATCAGGTCCTTCAGGGTCAGTAGGCTCACGAGCGTCACGTCCAGCTTCTCCACGTTCGCGCGTCCGTCCTGCTCCATACGATCCACGATCACGAGGGCGTGAGCCACCTCCAGGCCGGCCTCCCGAGCCGCCTTCACCGCCTTGATGATCGACCCGCCCGTGGTCAAGACGTCGTCCACGATCAGCGCCCGGTCTCCCGGTTTGACGGCGCCGTCAATGGGCTTGGCGAGCCCGTGGTCCTTGGCCTGCTTGCGGACCACAAACGTGCGCCACTCGCGGCGCGGGGTGGCGCCGTACCCGTAGTCCGAGATCGCCGTGGCGAGGGAGATGGCGCCGATCTCCAGTCCGCCGACGCAGTTCAACGCCAGATCCTTGACCTGACCGAAAGCCAACTGGGTGACCAGATGGCGTGGAGCCGGATGAGCCATGAGGACCCGGCAGTCCACATAGTAGGGACTGGTGATCCCGGACGCGAGCTTGAAGCCCGCGGTCGGGTCCCATTTGAAGGACTGGGTGGTGATGAAGGCCCTGGCGAGATCGTCTTTCAGCATGGCACGAAATCCGGATCAGCCCTCTCAGCGGACGCAGTATAACGGCATTCGGAGCGGGAGTCACGAAGTCTGTTTCGCCGGGCATGCAGGAAATGAGGGATTTCTTGACCCAAGCCCGGACTCTGAGTAGGGTAGTTCACGCGTGATCCCAGGCGTGTGGCTGATGCGCGCGTGGGCCGTACCATTTCACTCCAAACCGAAAGGAGTCTGTCATGATCGGACGGGCAGTGATCGTCGGGATACTGATCGTGGTCTTTGCGGCACCGGTGTTTGCGGACCCGAAGTCCCGCGGCGTCGATCGACGGGAGCATCGACAGAAGGAGCGGATCAAGCAAGGGGTAAAGAGCGGGGAACTGACCAAAGAGGAAGCCAAAGGGCTGGTGCAGGAACAAAGAGAGATTCGGGCCAAAGAACGGGAGATGAAGTCGGACGGAACCTTCACGAGAGAAGAGCGGAAGGAACTCCAGCAGGACCTGAACGAAGCCAGCAAGAATATTCAGGAGCAGAAGCACGACGAGCAGACGCGGTAAGTCCTGAAGCGAGTCCGCCGAAGCCTGTGGCGAAGGCGGAAGGCTAAACCCCGTCAACGTGAGCGGCCGCTCCACATGGGGCGGCCGCAACCCCCATTATCACCAGCCCACGGACAATCTTGAGACCCTCGACCTCCCTTCATGCGGCGGGTTGCTGAGGCCGTCACCGCCGCCGCACGCAACCTCGCCGTCCACCCTTCCACATAAGCTCGCAGCTTCAGCAACGAGAAAACCTTGCAATTCCAGTTATGAATGATTATCATTCATGACGTGAATAATATGTCAACCCTCCTCCCTAGGCATCTCACTACGGAAGTCGTGCGTGTGCTGCGCTCGTTTCCGGTTGTCGTCCTGACCGGCGCCAGGCAGACCGGGAAAAGCACTCTGATCCGCGAACTGCTTCCCTCTTCGATGAGAGAGTACCGCACGCTCGATGATATCGACGTGCTGGAACGGGCTGAGCGAGACCCGGAAGCCCTGGTT
>JBOHOM010000227.1:0-6512 GCA_050731075.1 Nitrospiraceae bacterium | reverse complement strand
ACCGGGGTCGGCGTGACGCCGTTGTCGCGCTGGATAAACACCTCCACTGCATTGGCCGCGAGCACTTCCAGCGCCGTGCGCTCGGCCGGCCCGGATGCGGCGTGGCTGTCCTTCCCCATGAACAGCGGGCCATCAATGCCGTGGCTGCGGCGGTAGTCACAGATCGCCTGCGTCATGGCCAGAATGTGAGCCTCGGTGAATGACCCCTCGAATGGCGTGCCACGGTGCCCGCTGGTGCCAAAGCTCACCAGTTGAGTGGGGTCGCTGAGGTCAGGCCGTCGCTCGTAGTAGGCCCCTTCGAGTTTGCCGACGTCGATCAACAGCTCGGCCGGGGCAGGCTGTCCGGCTAATGGATGGACTTTCATGCCGCTTGTGTGGCGGCGAGGAGTCTCTCGAGGTCGTAGTTTAAGAGATCGCCGATTCGCTCGAGGCTCACGTCGGCCGCCGGATAGCTCGCTGCCGCCTGCGAGTCTCGGGCATAGTGACCTTGCCGCGGAAAGACCGTGGTCACCCGTGCACTCCAGACCTTCTTGACCGCGGTCAGAATGCGCAGCTTGTCATCCACCAACACATACTGCCGGGCCGGATACTGCTGCGCGACATCGTCCAGTTCCTGCTCCTTGTGCACATAGATGAGCACGTTCCCGTCTACCGCATCGAACAGACCGGAGCGCTCGATCTTGCGGGGCTGGAAGACGACGTCGCCGTCGGAGAGGATGACCGCCTCCCCCCACTGTTTGCACTGATCGATCACATCGAGCGAGTTCGGAAACAACCGATTCGCAAATGGATAGTTCACCAGAAAGCGCGAGACGGTCAGGAGACGCGGATCGCGCGGATACTCGATCCGGTACCGTTGCAACGCGCCCAGGTAGTCGGCATACCCGAGCTCGGCCCGCAATTGCTCGTAGATCGTCCAATAGCGTCGCTGCCGCTCAAGGCCGACTTCGTGCTCCAGATGACGCTTCAAATCGGCCGTGACGCGATCGTTGTCGAGCAGTGTGTTATCCACGTCGAACAGGAACACTACAGGGGCCGTTGTCATTCCGCCTCTTTCCTTCCCCACAAGTCTCACGGGGACAGGCACCCGCCTTAGCTCGCGCCAGGCGAGCGACGGCGGGAGCCAGTCCCCTGCGCCTCACGCCACCGTGACTTCCCGGTTGAGATAGACGTCCTGAATGGCATTGAGCAACGCAACCCCGTCCTTCATGGGACGCTGGAAGGCCTTGCGCCCGGAAATCAGCCCCATCCCGCCGGCGCGTTTATTGATGACCGCCGTGGTGACCGCCTCGGCGAAGTCGTTCTTGCCGGAAGCGCCGCCGCTGTTGATGAGCCCGGCGCGGCCCATATAGCAGTTGGCGACCTGATAGCGGCAGAGGTCGATCGGGTGGTCACTGCAGAGCTCGGTGTACATCCGCTCGTCCAGCTTGCCGTAGCTCGAGCCGCCCATGTTCAAGGCCTTGAATCCGCTGTTGGTCTCCGGGAGCTTCTGCTTGATGATGTCGGCCTGGATCGTCACGCCGAGGTGGTTGGCCTGGCCTGTGAGATCGGCGGCCACGTGATAGTCCTTGTCGGTCTTGAACGCGCTGTTTCGCAGATAGCACCACAGCACGGTGGCCATCCCCATCTCGTGGGCCAGCGCGAAGGCTTGGCTGACCTCGACGATCTGCCGGGTGCTCTGCTCGGAGCCGAAGTAGATGGTCGCGCCGACTGCGGCCGCACCCATCTCGGCAGCCTGTTTCACGGTGCCGAACAGCACCTGGTCGAACTTGTTCGGGTAAGTCAGCAACTCGTTGTGGTTCATCTTCACCAGGAACGGAATCTTATGCGCGTACTTGCGGGCGACGGTGCCCAACACCCCGAACGTCGTCGCAACCGCGTTGCAGCCCCCCTCGAGCGCGAGACGCACGATGTTCTCCGAGTCGAAGTAATCCGGGTTCCGCGCGAAGCTCGCGCCCGCGGAGTGCTCGATACCCTGATCGACCGGTAGAATTGAAAGGTATCCCGTGTGACCCAGGCGGCCCTGGTCGAAGAACCGCTGGAGGTTGGTCAGCACCCGGTTGTTGCGGTCGGAGGGCGCGAAGATCCGGTCGACGAAATCCGGTCCCGGCAGATGGAGCCGCTCTTTGGGAATCTTAGGGTCCTTGAAATTGAGCAAATAGTCGGCCTTGTCGCCGAGGTATTGCGTGGTGGTTGTCATGGCCTCCTCCTATGTCAATGCCTGCCTGATGGCGGCATCCAGCTTTTCCAACCCCGGCCGCACGTCCTTTCCCAGATGGATGCGTAGGGCCCGGCGGCCACGCTCCGCCAGAACCTGAAAATCGCCCCGGGCCTGCGCGGCTTTCACCACACCAAATGTATACTTCTGGCCGGGAACCGGCAAGTCCGCGGCGTCGTCGCAGGTGATCTGCAGAAAGACGCCCGTGTTCGGTCCCCCCTTGTACGCCTGCCCGGTCGAGTGGAGGAAGCGAGGGCCAAAACCCAGGCACGTGGCCACGCGCTTCTTGTCGCGGACGGCATGCCGCATGGTTTGTAAGGCGCGTTCGTGGGCCTCATTCATTTCGAGGTAGGCCAGCAGGGCGACGTAGTCGCCGGCCTTGAGGCGGTTCAGATGGGCTTTGAGATAGCCCGCCAGTGACGGGCTGCCACCGACCGCCGCCTTCAGCGCCGAGGCATTCGAATCGTCGGTGAAGAGCTTGAGACCGCCTTCCTCGAATATTGGTGTCTCCGGTGGGAGCTTGCCCGTCTGCTCGTATTCCGAGGTCAGTTTGCGGGTGGCCACCTTGCTGGCCTCTACGTCAGGCTGGTCGAACGGGTGAATGCCGATGACCGAACCCGCGACGGCGGTCGCGATCTCCCAGCGGAAGAACTCTTCGCCGAGGTCATAGGTTTCGTCCATCCCGATGCGTACGACCGGATGTCCTGCCCGTTCCAGCGCCTCCATGGCTGCGTCCTGTGCCCGATCGGGCGCCGCCTCAAGCCGCACATACACGAACAGGCGGTCGTGGCCGTACGCGGCCGGAGCGGCGAGCGATTCCCGGTCCACGGGAATAATCCCTTTCCCCACCTTGCCGGTTGATTCCGCGACCAATTGCTCGAGCCAGGCGCCCAGGTCGCTGATTCCGGGCGACGTGATCAACGTCAGCTTATTGCGGCCCTGGTTGTGCGCGATACCCAGGATGATACCCAGCACGACGCCGGGATTCTCCTCAACCGGGACGGATGGGGCGCAAGCGTACACCATTTCCTCGGTCCGATCGAGCAACTTCGGCACATCGACGCCCATGATCGCTGCGGGCACCAGGCCGAAATCGGAGAGGACCGAGTACCGGCCGCCGATGCTCGGCAATCCGAAAAAGATATGGCGGAAACCGTCGCTCTCGGCCACCTGCTGCATCTTCGATCCGGGATCCGTAATCGCGATGAACCGGTTGCCGGTTCCCTTTTCGCCCACGACCTGCTTCACGCGCTCGAAAAAATACTGCTTCAAGATGTTCGGCTCCAGCGTGCCGCCGGACTTGCTCGAGACGATAAACAGCGTCTTCGCCAGATCCACTTTCTTCTCGAAGGTTCTCACCTGAGCCGGGTCGGTCGAATCCAGGACGTGCAGCTCAGGATAGCCAACGATCTTCCCAAACGTCATTTTGATGACTTCCGGGCCCAGGCTTGACCCGCCCATGCCGAGCAGTAGGGCATGCGAGAGTCCAGTAGTCTTCGCGGCTTCTGAGATGGCCTTCAAGCGCTCGATGTGGGCTAGCTGACCGTTCGTGATACCCAGCCAGCCGAGCCATTGGCCCTCATCCGTCCCGGTCCACAGCGAGGACTCGCGCGCCCAGAGCTTCCCGACCTTGGCCTGTGCCTGCCAGTCGTCTAACGAGGCCTTCACGGCTGCGGTGAGGGGCTCAGGCAGCTTATAGGTCTGGCGATTTCGCTTGCTCATGCACCAGTAGTGATCAAGCTGCGACGAATGTAGTCGAGCCACACCGACTGCCCATAGTTCTGTAAGGCTTTCAACGGGCTTGCCATTGCGATCACCTTCGTCAGACGTCTGAGATGGTGGTCACCTCCGGCCACCGCACGGTCATGTCGTCATGATCGACACCCTGGTGAGCTGAGTAGGTATCGTGGCACAGACACTCCCGAATGCCGGGCAGTCGAGTGTCTCGGTCATGACAGGACTTCCTGGAGGCAACTCCGTTCAGGGGGGTGACCCATCCCCGTCGCGCAGGGCACAGAAGATAGATTGTGCCCTTCGAGGGCAGCGGGAAAAAACGGTGTACCTCCGGCCAGGTAGGCGCGGCCATCCTAAAAGCGCCCGGCACTGAATGTCAAGACCCGTTCGCGCGAATTTACCGACTCTTGACAGAGGATCGCCGAATCTCGCATATGGAGGCAGTTTCACCGTCTGCGCGGTGGTCGTCGAGCTGACGCCATCGAGGTTCCGGGAACGGTTCGCCTATGAGGTGGAACACGAAACACGGAAGGAGGACTGAGGGGCGTGACCGCGCTCTGAGCCGTGCCTACGATTTGTCGCGAAATTGCAGCTCCATCGCGACCAATCGCGCGATGAGCACGACAGGGTAGAGCTGGCCCACGAGGGATTCGAGGTTGCTCAGCGCCCTGGCGATCGGGTTGACGGGCGTGAAATCGCCATATCCCGTCGTCGTCAGTGTGACGAAGCTGAAGTAGACCAATTTTGGCTGGAGCGCGCCCGTCGTGGCCGGGATAGCCGGCTGGAATGCGTCCGGGTCGTGCAGGGCGACGAGGGTGTACGCGAAAGTCCACATCAGGCCGAGCAGCAGATAGACAGCGACCGAGCCCTGGACGCGGTCCATGGTGATGGGGCCGGCTTGAAACACCCGGCGCAGCACCACCCAGGCCAGCAGGCCGAGGCACACCAACACCGACGCCGCATGAAGGACGGACAATGCCGGACGCGGGGCCACGTGCTCCATCCAGATCGCGAGAAGCGCGAGCAGCACCACGCCGGTGGTGAGCGTGAGCATGGCCCGGGACTGAGCGACCGCCGCGACGCCGGACACAAGCAGGAACGAGAACAACAGTCCGATCCCGAAGCGGCCCACCAAGGCCAGATCCCCCAGCGGCTGAGCCACGAAGACGAGGAGGATGAGGAGAATGAGGAAGACGGTGAGACTGCGGTCCGTGGACCAGAACTGCGAGGGATGGACCCTGGCCGGGCTCATGGGTTCGCGCCTACTTCAGCCGGAGGTGGGTCAGCGCTTCTCGACGCGACCCCGGACGGATTCGAACATATCCTTGAGATACGGCGCGGCGAGGGTACGTGCCACCGGATGTTTGGCGGAAGATCCGAAGCCCCCGACCTGGTCGGTCGAAACACGCCCGGCGTAGACAAGCAGGGTGCCGTCCTGGGTCGGGAGCGCGGCCACCAACTGCTGCATCGAGTTGTACTCATGGCTGGCGTAAAATTGTCGCTCCACGGCGACATAGGCCTCGCCGACCTGCAGCGCCATGCGGTGCATCAGCACAAACGTCGGGCGGTCGAAGAGCCCGAGGTTGACCCAGTAGAAGAATTCCTCGAGGTTCTTCATGTCTGCCTTCTTTTTGGCGGCCGGATAGTCGAGGAGGAGGTCATAAAAGGCGGGGACATACTTGGCCAGGTAGACTGATCCTTTGGCGGCCCGGAGCAGTTCGTCACCGGCCAGCCGTTCGGCTCCCTTGGCGCGCTCATACGGCGCGATGCCCGCCAGCCCCTTCGCCCGATAGGCCTGGTACCGAGCCAGCAGTCCCTGACGCACGAGCTGTTCCACCTCTTTGACCGGGACAGGGTTTTTCCCACTGGCGGACTTCAGCTCCTGAAATGCGGCGATCTCCTTCGCCTCCAGATTCAGCTCCTCCCCCGGTTGCGCGCCCAGATAGCGTTGGGCCTCCTTTTCTGCATTGGGTTGCAGCGCCACCCCGGCGAAGTCGGCCAGGGCGCCTTCCCCAGGGATGCGGCCATGCCCTTTGACCTGAGAGACCACGTCGAACACGGTCGCCTTTCGATAGCTCTCGGCAAGCTTCTCCGGCTTGGCCTTCACCAGCAAGGCCATGGCGAACGCCAACTCGCGCTCCGAGCCTTCACTGATCGTCCGCTCGACGACCTTGCCTTCCCGTACCCGCTGTTGCTCTTTGTCCGAGAATTTGATGTCCAGGAGGATCTCTCCGACAGGGGGCAGCTTGAGCTCAGCCTGGACCGACCCGCCGACCAGCAGGCAGGCCCAGAGACTCACGACAGTTCCGGCCAACCACATTCTTCCTTTTTTCATGAGTTCCCCTCCGTGTCGCACAACCGGCCCCATGCCCGCGCTAACGACGGTCCCTGGCCTCGTAGCGCTCGGCAATGGCCACTTTGAGCACCTGCCCCTCGTGCAGGCGATCGGACAGCGTGAGGCCGTTGGCCACCGTCACTTCCTCTTTCCTCCACGCCGAATGAGTGCGGGATGTCAGGTCTTCAATGGTCTCGCCCGCGCGGGCCTTGGCCAGCCGAACCC
>JBOHOM010000226.1:0-11151 GCA_050731075.1 Nitrospiraceae bacterium | reverse complement strand
GTCAAGAACTGCGAGAGCAGATTCCGCACCATCGGCTCGTCATCCACCACCATGATTGTGCCCATCCTCGCTCCTCTTCCGGTTCAATCCCTGGATGATCCGCCAAGAATATGCCGCGTCAACCCGGGAAACGAATGGTCCAGCCTTGTCAACCAGTTGAGCGAATAGACATGCCGGGGGAGAAACGTGGGCGGGATCATAGCAGAAATAACAGAGCCCCGAAAAGGATACATGAGCTGATTACTGCTCCTCCGGTAGCCATGACCGCAGCCACTTCACATACCACGGCGCAAGGATGATCGGAATGACAAACAGGACCACGAGGCTCACCCCTAATCCCGGGGGCTCGGCCAGGACCCGAGTCGCTGAGGCGCACAGCACATCGTACCAGGCGATCCCAAGGCCGAGCATGATGAGACAGGTACGGCGCGTGCGGCTTGGATAGCCTGCCACCAGGGTCATGACGCGGGGTGTGACCCCGGCCGCGTACACGATGACGAGGCCTAGATCCTGGGCCACCGCCCGGGCCAGGTCATGGACGGGCACAAGCTGGTACTCCCCGCGCCTGAACAAGAAAATGGCCACTGCGTCATAGGCGAACAGGGCGAGGACACACGGGATGCACACCGGCAGAGCGACAGAAAGCCATCCGGCCATGCGGGAGCAGCCCTGCGACCACGCGTCCATGCGGACGCCGTGTTGGCACGCTGCGTCAGGAAAGCGCACCGATGATCTTCCGGTATTCAGCTTCCGAATAGGCCTTCAGTGTGGTCGTGCGGATATTCCCTGCCGATCCGATTTTGAGCAGGAACTTCGCCGCCACTTCATCGCTGGGAGCTTCAAAAATAAGGATGGCATCCAAGCTTCCCTGGGTCATATAGAACGCCTTCAGCTCGCTCCCCATTTCTTTTAAGGTCTTCCTGGCCGCGTCCAAACGCTTCGGCGAATCTTTCACGTTGCGAATTCCCTGCTCGGTCCAGTTGATGAGGCTCACGAAAGTGGACATGGGCGACCTCCTTCTGATGGATGAGTCATGTGGAAACAACTGGCGCGCCCGGCCGGATTCGAACCGGCGACAACCAGCTTAGAAGGCTGGGGCTCTGTCCAACTGAGCTACGGGCGCATATCTTGGCGCCACAGGTACTCACCGACGGCTGTTGATCAGGCAGTGTCGCGCCAGCACGTACCAGCAGGCCATGGCGTTTGATCACTAAGCAATGTGTCGCTACGCGACGTTCATCTATATAATGAAGACGGGCTTCAACCTTTTCCGGCACTCTCACGCCAAGACGTGGAGGTCCCTGGCGCGGCACAGCCCGTTGGAATACGCCCCGATGTCCCTGTCGCGCCAAACGACGAGCGAAGCGAGGAGTGGTCGGGGCGAGAGGATTTGAACCTCCGACGTCCTGCTCCCAAAGCAGGTGCGCTACCAGGCTGCGCTACGCCCCGACGTTACTTAGCTCGTTCACAGGCAGTGGCGATAATACCACCGACGCTCGCTAAACCATCGTTCAGGGTTACACAAGTCCATCCCGCATAAGGCTGAAGCCCATCTATTCCAAATTCCTATCGAGCTCTTTCCAAGAGTTCTTTGATCTTGGCCAGCGCGCGGCCCCGGTGGCTAATCCGATTCTTCTCCTCCGGCGTAAGCTGTGCTAAGGTCTTCCCCAGTTCCGGCACGAAAAAAATCGGGTCGTACCCGAATCCCTGTGTCCCGGCAGGCGCCTCGGCGATCACCCCTTCGAGCATCCCCTCCGCGACTTCCACTCTGCCGGACGGCGTGGCCACGGCGGCGGCCGTGATAAAGCTGGCTCGGCGTCGTTGCCGCGGGACTCCTTCCAGCTCCCGAATCAGCTTGCGCCAGTTGTCTTCGTAGGTCGCCCGCTCGCCCGCGTATCGCGCCGCGCGCACGCCAGGCCGCCCGCCTAGGGCTTCAACTTCCAACCCCGTATCGTCGGCCACAGCCGGAAGACCGGTGTGCCGCGCGATCGCGATGGCCTTCTTGACCGCGTTGGCGCGGCAGGTGTCACCGTCTTCCACAACCTCCGGCGCATCCGGAAAGTCGTCCAGTGTCCGGATCTTGATCCCCAGGTCGCCGAGCAGTGCGGCAAGCTCTGCGCGCTTGTCCGGATTCCGCGTCGCCAGCACCACCTCTTTAATCAGACGGGATGCTCCTCTTTCATCGCGCGTCTCCTACCACGGCGCCTCGGAGGGAGGGGATCGACACGGAGGTTTTCGCTACGGCTGGCCTCCTTAAAGGGGTGGCCTGGCTGATCCCCTATTGCGCGCGTCCAGCGAGCACTTTCCGAAGTGCGCGATGCGCGAGCAGGGGGGACTAGCCAGGCCGCCCCGTCTGCTCCGTCCTTCCCAAGCGGAGGCCATTCTTTCCTCACTCCAGCGCGCCCACCAATTCCTTTTGCAGCCTCACCAGGCCCTGGATCGCATTCCATCCCTCAGTCAGGAATTCATCCAGGTCCTTTTTGTCGAACGACGCCCGCTCGGCGGTCCCTTGCACCTCCACGAATTGCCCGCGCCCCGTCATCACCAGATTCAGGTCCACATCGGCCATCGAGTCCTCCTCGTAGGCCAAATCCACCATCACCTCGCCCCCGACCTTGCCGACGCTTACTGCGGCCAGATAATCCGTGAGCGGGCGCTTCTTGATCAGGTCTTTTTTCTTCAGAACCGTGAACGCGTCAGCCAGCGCGATGAACGCCCCCGTGATCGAGGCCGTCCGTGTTCCCCCATCGGCTTGGATCACATCGCAATCGATCCAGATAGTCCGCTCGCCCATCTCCGCCGTGTCGGTCACCGCTCGCAAGGACCGCCCGACCAGCCGTTGAATCTCCAGCGTGCGGCCTCCCTGCCTGCCTTTGACCGCTTCCCGCGGCGTGCGGTCCTGCGTCGCGCGCGGGAGCATGGCGTACTCCGCCGTCACCCAGCCGCGCCCCTTGTCTTTGAGGAACGGCGGGACCTTCTCCTCGACCGACGCGGTGCAAATGACCTTGGTCCCGCCCATCTCGATCAGCACCGACCCCTCGGCATACTTGATGAAGTCCCGTGTAATCCTGACCGGCCGGACCTGGTCATGCCGCCGCCCATCCTGACGCTGAAGGCTCGCGCCGCGATTCATGAGAATCTCCTCTTGGATCAAGAGGATCGGATTATAAAGGAGGGTGGAGGAAAGATCAAATGACGGCGGAGACAGAGCAACGCGGTTCCCGCTCGCGTGCGATCACACCGCTCGTTCCGAACGCCGACGACGCCTGCGCGCAAGGCCGACCCGTAGGAGGAGGAGGCCGACGATGAGCGCCCCGACCACGAACGCGAACAGATCCTCGTGCGGGAACCGATAGGGCATGCGTCAGAATAGCTCGTTCCCGGAAGGGCGGCAATGGGAGATTCGGGTCCGGCACGAACGAGCGAAGGGTGTCACGATCAGCAATTTTTTGCGAGTACAATTTAGTACAGGTTCTCCTGCTTCACCTCTTCATTGTTGCTCTCTCAACGCTCTCGAGCATGATGACCGATCTCTCTCAGCGAACTTCTACTTTCAAGAGCTTAGGACCCGACTCGGTTTTGCAGCATGTGCACGGGACGGTCAAAGGTTCCTCCAGACCTCCTGGCACGGAACCTGCTCAACCCCCTGGGTCCGGCTGAAAACGGGAGTTGATTAATTCTTTACTGTTCGACCAGGAGCCTCACCTTCACCCGATAAATGGCCTTTGAATCGCATAGCCCCGGTTCCCAATCCCCCCAAGGGTCGTCTCGGATCCTGATCGTGGATGACGAGGACGCGACCCGGCGCCTATTGGGTCGCGTGCTCGAAGCGCAGGGCTATGCCTGCACGCTCGCCTCCGATGCCCACGAGGCCCGCCTGCGCTTGGAAAACGACCACTTCGACCTCATGCTCTGCGACGTGAACATGCCGGGAGAATCCGGCCTGCAGCTCCTCAAGCACGTCCTCCGCGAATATCCGGACACCGCGGCGGTCATGGTGACCGGGCTGGATGATCCCCAGTTCGCGAACATCGCGCTGGAAATCGGCGCCTACGGCTATGTGATCAAGCCGTTTGAGTCCAATGAGGTGTTGATCGACGTCGCCAACGCACTGCGCCGCCGCAGGCTGGAGATCGAAAACAGGGCCCACCGGGATCAGTTAGAGCAGATGGTCCTCCAACGCACGGGGGCGCTGCGACACGCGCTCAAAGGCCTCGAGCATGCGGCGGAGGAGACCATCCGGAGGCTCGCCATCGCAGCCGAGTTTCGAGACGATGAAACTGCCCGGCACATTCAGCGGATGAGCCTGTATTGCGCGCTACTGGCCCGCCTCTCCGGCCTGGACCACGAGCGATGCGAGCTGATCCGCATCGCCAGTCCCATGCATGACATCGGCAAGATCGGCACGCCGGACCACATTCTGCTCAAACCCGGAAAGTTCACGCCCGAGGAGTTCAAGGTGATGACACGGCACACGGAAATCGGACACCGAATCCTCCTGGGCTCGGACGCGGAGGTACTGAAGCTGGCCGCGACCATCGCCTTGACACACCACGAGAGCTTCGACGGCACCGGGTACCCCCGCGGCCTCGTCGGTGACGCGATCCCGCTCGAAGGAAGGATCGCCGCGATTGCCGACGCCTTCGACGCGCTGACGAGCAAGCGGGTCTACAAGCCTGCCTTCCCCGTCGAGCAGGCGGTGGATCTGATGCGATCACACCGGGGCAAGCAGTTCGATCCGGCTTTGCTGGACACGTTTTTCGGCTCAATGAGCCAGGTGACGGCAATCAGGAACCAGCACGCAGACGGACCAGTCGCCAGTTGAAGGCGACGGCCTGCACCCCTCGCTGACAACCCCTGGAGGACTCATTGTCTTTTCGCCCGCTTATGCGGGTTAGCCCTCGTGAATCCTCTGCCATGCGCTGAGTCCGGCCTACCACCATTCCAACGTCAGATCGATGTCGCGTGACAAGCCTCGCCGGCACAGCCCGATCGTGGAAGGAGCCATATATAATGGTGGGACCGCCCGCTACTTCATCACCGGATGAGGGAGCCCGCAGGAACAGCCGGCGGGGTTGGCAGACTCGGCAGTAGAGACGGCTGCCGGACTTCCGCTCGTTCGGTCCGGGTCATAATTCAGGTTCGGCGACAGCCATCGTTCCACGGCCCGCAGGTCCATCCGTTTGCGTAAATGGTAGTCGAGGACCTGATCCCGTCCGATCTTTCCGACGGAGAAGTATTTCGCCTCGGGGTGGGCGAAATAGAGTCCGCTCACTGAACTGGCCGGATACATCGCAAAGCTTTCGGTCAGATGGATGCCCGCGTTCTTTTCAACCTCCAAGAGATCGAACAGCGACTGCTTCTCGGTGTGATCCGGGCAGGCCGGATACCCGGGAGCGGGGCGAATCCCCCGGTATCGTTCACGGATCAGCTCTTCATAGGACAATCTTTCACTCGCGCCATACCCCCAGTCTTCGCGAGCCTTCTTGTGCAGCCATTCGGCGAACGCCTCCGCCAGCCGATCGGCCAGGGCTTTCGTCATGATCGAGTTGTAATCGTCGTGCTCCTTCTCAAACCGCTCGCACAGGGCTTCGATGCCGATGCCGGTCGTGACCGCGAACGCCCCGAGATAATCGGCCAGATGAGTCGATCGAGGAGCGATAAAATCGGCGAGCGCCTGGTTGAACTGTCCCTCCGGTTTGTCCGCCTGCTGGCGGAGCGTGTGGAAGGTCGCGAGCACCGCCGAGCGTGACTCATCCGAGTACAGCTCGATATCGTCCCCGACGCTACTGGCCGGGAAGAACCCGTACACCGCGCGCGCGGTCAGCAGTTTGCGACTGACGATCTCATCCAGCAATCGCCGCGCATCATCGAACAGCTCCTTCGCTTTGCTGCCGACCCTCGCGTCATCCAAAATGGCCGGATAGTGGCCGCGCAGCTCCCAGGCGTGAAAGAAGGGCGACCAGTCAATGTACGGCACGAGCCGGTCGAGGGGGACTCGGTCGAGCGCCCGAACGCCGGTGAAGGCCGGCTTGGGAAGGTCCGCCGTGCGCCAGTCGAGAGGCCTCTTCCGCGCGCGCGCCTCCTCCAGGGTCAGGAGCGGCTTCTCCGCCTTACGGCTCTCATGCGCGTGGCGAATCCGCTCTTGTTCAACCCGATTGGCCTCGGCAAAGGCGGACGTGTGCGCCCGGTTGAGGAGCGTCCCGACCACGCCCACCGCGCGGGAGGCATCCACCACATGGACCACCGGTTCCCCGTAGGCAGGGGCAATCTTGACGGCCGTATGGGCCTTGCTGGTGGTGGCCCCGCCGATCAGGAGCGGAACCTGAGAGTCTTCGCGAGCCATCTCGCGCGCCACATGCACCATTTCGTCGAGCGACGGGGTGATGAGACCGCTCAAGCCGATCATGTCGACCTTGGCTTCCCGGGCGGTCTTGAGGATCTTCTCGCACGGCACCATGACCCCCAGGTCGATCACCTCGTAATTATTGCAGCCGAGGACGACCCCGACGATGTTCTTGCCGATGTCATGCACGTCCCCCTTGACGGTGGCCAGGAGAATTTTCCCCTTGGCGTGGACGCCGCCTAACGCCTGCTTCTCGGCTTCCATGAAGGGCAGCAGGCAGGCTACCGCCTTCTTCATGACGCGCGCGCTTTTCACTACCTGCGGCAGGAACATTTTCCCGGCGCCGAAGAGGTCTCCGACGATATTCATCCCCGCCATCAGGGGACCTTCGATGACCTGGAGCGGCCGGTCGTATTTCTGTCTCGCCTCTTCAACGTCCGCCTCGATATGATCCACCAGGCCTTTGACGAGCGCATGCGAGAGCCGCTCCTCGACGGTTCCGTGCCGCCACACCTGCTCGTCAACCGGCTCTTTGCCCTTCTGTTTGACCGTCTCCGCAAACGCGACCAACCGCTCGGTGGCGTCAGGGCGCCGGTTCAGGAGCACGTCCTCCACCAGCTCGAGCAGGTCCTTGGGAATTTCTTCATATACCGCTAACTGCCCGGCGTTCACGATGCCCATGTCCAGACCGGCCCGTATGGCATGGTAGAGAAACGCGGAATGCATCGCCTCGCGCACGGCGTTGTTCCCGCGGAACGAGAACGAAATATTGCTGATCCCTCCGCTGACCTTGCAGTGCGGGAGGTCGGCTTTGATCCGCCGGGTGGCCTCGATGAAATTGACCGCGTAGTTGTTATGCTCCTCGATGCCCGTCGCCACGGTCAGCACGTTGGGATCGAAAATAACGTCCTGCGGCGGGAAGCCGATCTCCCCGGTCAGGATCCGGTAGGCGCGCCGGCAGATCTCCACCTTGCGTTCCAGGGTGTCGGCCTGACCTGATTCGTCAAAGGCCATGACGACGACCGCGGCCCCGTACCGCCTGATCAATCGGGCATAGTGCGTGAACGCCTTCTCGCCCTCCTTCAAACTGATCGAGTTCACGACGGGCTTGCCTTGCACGCACTGGAGGCCCGCCTCGATCACGGACCACTTGGAGCTGTCGATCATGACGGGCACGCGGGTGATGTCCGGCTCCGAGGCGATCAGGCTCAGAAACTTCACCATCGCCTCTTTCGAATCCAGCATGGCTTCGTCCAGGTTGACGTCGATGAGCTGCGCGCCGCCTTCGACCTGTTGCCGCGCGATGGACAGGGCGGCCTCGTAATCCCCGCTCAACACCAGCTTGGCGAACATGGGGGACCCGGTGACGTTGGTGCGTTCCCCGATATTGACGAAATTGGTTTCCGGGCGAATCGTCAACGGCTCGAGACCGCTCAACCGCGTGTAGGGTTCGGGGCGAGCCGGCACCCGCGGCTTGCAGTCCCGGACGGCGTCCGCGATCGCCGTGATGTGGACCGGCGTGGTCCCGCAGCACCCCCCCACGAGGTTGAGCCAGCCGTTCGCCGCAAATTCCCGGAGGTCCCCGGCCATGATCCCCGGCGTCTCATCGAACCCGCCGAACGCATTGGGCAACCCGGCGTTCGGGTAGCAACTGATGTACACCGGGGCAATCTGTGACAGTTCTTCGATGTACGGACGCATCTGCTTCGCCCCGAGGGCGCAGTTGATTCCGACGCTCAAGAGCGGCAGGTGCGAAATGGAATTCCAAAAGGCTTCCACGGTTTGTCCCGAGAGCGTGCGTCCGCTCCGATCCGTGATCGTCACGGAGACCATCACCGGCACACGCCGGCCCTGTTGCTCAAAATACTGATCGATGGCAAACAGCGCCGCCTTGCAATTCAAGGTGTCGAAGACCGTTTCGGCCAGGAGCAGGTCCACCCCGCCGTCGATCAACCCGCGGACTTGCTCGGTATAGGCGGCCACCAGTTGATCGTAGGTGACGGCCCGGAAAGCCGGATTGTTCACATCCGGCGACATGGAAGCGGTGCGGTTGGTCGGGCCCATC
Source organism: Nitrospiraceae bacterium (assembly GCA_050731075.1). Taxonomy (GTDB): domain Bacteria; phylum Nitrospirota; class Nitrospiria; order Nitrospirales; family Nitrospiraceae; genus 40CM-3-62-11. Next base: position 2,740 of record JBOHOM010000226.1, on the reverse strand, counting down.
GCGCCGGCGACGAAACGCGGACGCGTCGGGTCCTTCGCCGTCGCCGCTTCAACGGCCCGGCGAGCGACCCTGGCTCCGGCCACGTTCAGGTCGTACACCAGGTGCTCCAATTTGTAGTCCGCCATCGAGATCGAGGTCGAGTTGAACGTGTTCGTTTCGATGATATCGGCCCCGGCCTCCAGGTATTGACCATGAATGCGCTCGACGATGTGCGGCTGCGTGATGGACAGTAAGTCGTTGTTCCCCTTGAGATCATGGGGATGGTCGGCCAACTGCCGGCCGCGAAAGCCCGCCTCATCGAGCTGGCATGCCTGGATCATCGTGCCCATCGCCCCGTCAATAATGGCGATGCGCCGGCGCAGAAGATCCTGCAGCTTACTGACTCTGTCTGACTCGTGGCTCATGGTTGATGTCTCGGACGTCCGGCTTATCCATCTCCTTGGTTTTTCATAAGAAACGCTGACCCGGTCACTATACTGGATCGCCGGAAGCCAAGCAAGTTTGGGCCGGAACGGCGTTGTTGACTTTGGACAGACCTGGGCTTAGGATGGCCTCACTCGTTGGGGAGCACCTTGACTCTTCAGGGCCTGTCGATCAGGCTGATCGCGGTTTGGTTCCTGCTCCTTCCCTCGACGCTGGTAACCCTCCTGCTCCCAAGCCCCGCGCGCGCCGGCGCCTACTTCGAAGACGGCTTTCTGGGTCTCTCGCAGGCCGAATTGCGCGAGAAACTCGGCCCCCCGTACGCAGTTCGCGACCGGAAAGCCGCGCTGCGCGTGTTCAACTACTATTCGTTCAAGGACTGGGAGGACTACTACAAGAAGCTGATCTCGCCGCAAAATGGGGAGGACGTCTACACGTACAAGCGCGGCGGAGTCGACGTGCGGTACTCATTCGGCTATGTTCCGGACCCGAACGATTCCTCGGAATCTCCGGCTCTCTACGTGCATCTGGTGGACATCGAATTTTCCCCCTCAATCCCCATCGAACAGATCCCCTCGCTGGTCCCCGAGTTCCGGCCGCCCACGGACCCGAGAGCCCCGGCGTTCCGATCGAACCTCTGGGTGCTGATTTTTAAGGGGCCCCCATCACCTCAGGCCCAATTGATCGTCCGGGAGAGAGGAAAAGAGCGTTTGGATTGGTCGCTGGCCTTTCAGATGTTCGCGTTGCAGGGTCTCCCCGAATTCCTGACCGTGCAGGCCAAGATCGACCGGTTGGAGATCAGCGCGCAAAGCATCGAGATGGTCAAGCAGCGTCAACGGTTGACCCACGAGCCCATTCTGAATCCGTTCTCGAAGGAATTCGCGCGTCAGCCCTCTCCCCCGCCGCCTCCGACCAAGAAAATCCCGGTGCCGAAATACGCCGAATAGGGGGCTCCCGGAGACCGTCAGGGCTCTTTCTCCGTCGGTTCCATCCGTTGGATCTGCTGCAATTTTTGCTGCTGCGTCCGCTCCAGGTCTCGAGCCGTGCCACCCGCTTTTTGCGCCAAGCCCCCCTCGGAGAAATACATCGACGCGGTCGTGCCGATCGCGAGGAGCACCAGCAGCCAGCGCATGAGGAATCGCAGGGCCGGGTTGCCGCTCAGGAGCATCACGCCGGCCATGAGCACCGCGGCCACGAACGCAAGGCTGAGGACTCTCGACTGGTAGGGACTCAACCCGGCAATGGTGAACGGGGACTCTGGAGCGGTGCCGGTGACCTTGCCGGTGATTTTGCCGGTGACCTGTTCAACCGCCGCCGTGCCCCGCTCGATCAAGCCTCCCGCGCCCTTCGCCTTGTCCCCTTCCTCCAGCACCCTGACCCGGGCTCGATACCGAGCCGGGATGTTGTCCTTGTTGTCCGTGAACACCACCGTCCCTTTGTCATCCACGTAGGTGTACGTGGTAGCCCCGAGCGGTTCGATGGGGCCTGCCATGAAACACCCGAGCCACATAAGCAGCAAGCCGGCCAGGAGTCCACCGTTTGGCCATTCGAACACTCTAGTCGGTCGCGTCTTAAGTCCGGTATGCATCGATGTCCTCCCTCGAATCATTGGATGACCGTAGCTCGTCGTTCGTGCCTGCGCGCTGAAGCGCTCTGGCGCGCAAGCGTGAAGCGTATCTCGTCAGGTTCTTCGCGAGATACAAGATACGAGATACTAGCGACGCTTCACGCCTCATCAGTCTTCGTAGACCAGATCGCTGGGATCGGCGAGGGAGAGATAGGTCTCCCCCCATTGGTTCCGGCTTTCCAGGCTCCAGTCCTCCGCCAGCGAGACAGGTTTCAGGCGGATGCCCCAGATGCCGCCGAAGACGAGATGGGTCAACCCGGCTCCGGAGTCTTCCACCGTCTGCGCGTAGGCCGGACAGCGCGGATGCTCCGGGTCGTCGCTCCACCCGGTGACCCAACACCACTCTCCCCTGGCATTTCTCTCGAAGTTCTTCACCCGGAGCACCTTCCTCGCCGGTCCGACCTCCTTAAACCGGGCGAACAACGAGCTCTCGCAATTGGGATTGCTCTCAACCTCGACAAACATATCGTCTCATCGTTCGACCATGCGAGCGTTCCATCAATCTCAATTCTTAACCCTGATCCGAAGAAGCGGAGTTCTCTTCGAGCCTTGCTCCAACGGGTGGCCTGGCGAGCGGGTCCCCCGTCGCCCGCAGCGTAAGGGGAGAAGAGCAAACAGGTTGCCAGCGATCACGCTCACGAAACACCCACTCAATTTCAACTCTCCATGTGACCCCCACGGGGGGATGGGTGG
>JBOHOM010000225.1:0-4708 GCA_050731075.1 Nitrospiraceae bacterium | reverse complement strand
CCCTTGGTGCCGCGGGATGCTTCAGCTTTTTCCCGGGAAAGAATCTCGGTGCCTACGGCGATGCCGGGGCCGTCGTCTCGAATGATCGGGGCATCACCGACATGGTGAGCCGTCTGCGAGATCACGGCCGGCGCGGGAAGTACGAGCACGAGGTCGAGGGCTTCAACCACCGGATGGACGCCATCCAGGCAGCGGTGCTGCGCGTGAAGTTACGGTATCTCGAGAAGTGGAACCAGCGGAGGCGGGAAATCGCCGCACGCTATCGGAACGGGCTGCGCGGCGTTGTGGCCTATTCGCAAGCGCGGTCTGAGACCGTTCCGGCCTATCATGTCTTTGCGGTCAGGACTTCTCGCCGGGAGGAACTCAGGGCCCACCTTGCCGACCAGGGGATTGAAACAGGGATCCACTACCCGATCCCGCTTCACCTCCAACCCGCACTCCGTTCCTTGAAGTACGAGGCCGGTCGGTTCCCTGTCGCGGAACGAGCGGCGCAGCAGATCCTTTCGCTCCCGATCTATCCGGATATGACCGATGAGCAGGTAGACCGAGTCATCGATCGCGTGCGGACCTTCTTCTAACAATTGGGCCGAGAGATGACCAAAGGCGTGGAACTGCCGTGGCGGTTGCCGGCGAGGACGCGTGTATTACGAGGATAAAATTCAGACCCTGAAAAGCATGTTCGGTGTCACAGACATTGCCCTGCAGTCCGACTCGTTGACGGTGGGGGAGAAACGATTCCCCATCCTCCATGATGTGATTATCATGTCCGACCCGACAGAGTATACCGGGTTTGTGAAAACGGCGCTCCGCGCTCGAACCGAAGGACGGCCGGACGATCGCACGGGTTTCGCCGAGGATATCCAGTTCACCTTCGGGGAGGAATGGAATGAGTACAGCGAAATCCTTCCGGAACATGAGCAGGAATTTTCGCAATATTTCGACCTGGTTGACTTGAGTTCGTTCCGTCACGCGCGTATCTGCGATCTGGGGTGCGGGAACGGTCGATGGAGTTCTTTCTTGAAGGACGTCTGCCAGGAAATCATCCTGGTCGATTTCTCCGACGCCATTTTTGTCGCGAGGAAGAACCTCGCTGCTTCTCGGAACGCTCTGTTCTTCATGGGCGACCTGCAGGCGCTTCCTTTTAAGGAAGATTTTTGCGATTTCGTGCTTTGCTTGGGCGTGTTGCATCATCTGCCGCTGCCCAGCCTTGATGCCGTGCGGCGTCTTCGGGACTTTGCGCCGCGTCTCCTGATCTTTCTGTACTACGCGCTCGACAATCGCCCGGTGTATTTCCGGGTTCTCTTAAGAACGGTCACGCTCATCCGACGAATCCTGTCCCGGGTTCGCCATCCCAGGTTGCGGAAATTCGTTGCCCGCGCGGGGGCGCTGGTGCTCTATCAGCCGTTGATAGGGGTGGGGAAATTCTTGCGGCCGTTCGATCTGAGCCGCTATGTCCCCTTGTACGAGTTTTATCACACCAAAAGCCTGCGCCGAATCGAGCAGGACGTGTACGACCGTTTCTTTACCAGGATCGAGCAGCGAGTGTCCCGCAACCAGATTCGAGAACTGCGCGATACGTTTGCCCAGGTCATCGTGTCCGACAACATTCCGTACTGGCACTTCTTGTGTGTCCGGTGAGTGATGAGGCGGGAGGGCGCTGATGTGCGGCATCTTCGGCATCGCCGAGTTCGGCAACCACGTCGGCTCTCGGAGCGGCGAAGGCAGTCTGTCTTCGTTGCTAGGAGCGATGGGGCAGGCGCTGGCGCACCGTGGCCCGGATGACGACGGGACACGGGTGCTCCGGAGTTCCGGAGCCTCTGTGGGGATCGGGATGCGCCGTCTCAGCATTATCGACGTGGCGGGAGGCCGCCAGCCGATGACGAATGAGGATGGGACGGTCGTCCTGGTCTGCAACGGCGAGATCTACAACTACCGCGAGCTGCGGGAGGAACTTGCCTCGAAGGGGCATCGCCTCCGGACCCAATCCGATACTGAAGTGATCGTGCACCTGTACGAGGAGCACGGATGGGCCTGCGTCACGCGGCTGCGGGGGATGTTCGCGTTCGCGCTGTGGGATGCCCGGCAGCAGGTCCTGATGTTGGCCCGTGACCGTCTCGGGATCAAACCCCTGTTCTTTCATTATGACCGCCATCGCGCGGTGTTCGCGTCCGAGCTCCGCGGGCTGCTGCCGGCCTTCGAAGAAGTCCCCGAAGTCAGTCATGCGGCGCTGCTGGGGCTGCTGATCCTCCAATATGTGCCTGCTCCTGAGACGGCATTCGTGGGCATTCAGAAGCTGATGCCGGGGACGGTCCTGCTGGTGAATGAGCGCGGCCTCGAGCCTCACCGGTATTGGCAGCCGCCGACCACGTGCTGGAACGACGGGGGCCGGGCCGATGCCGATATCCGGAGCGCCGTCGCGGACCGGTTGCAGGACGCGGTGAAGAGCCACCTGGCGAGCGATGTGCCCGTCGGCGCCTTTCTGAGCGGGGGACTGGACTCCGCGTCGGTTGTGGCGCTGATGAGCCGCACGGGCGCCGACCCGATCAGCACCTTTTCGGTCGGGTTCGAAGGGCCTCCGGAATTTTCAGAGCTCCCGTATGCCAGACAAGTCGCGGCCCGGTACGGGACCGTCCATCATGAACTCATGATCGGCCCGAAGGACCTGATGGCCTGTCTCTCGAAGGTCGTCGGCCACCTGGACGAGCCGTTGACCGATCCGGCCATCGTTCCGACCTATCTGCTTTCCAGCTTGGCCGCGCAATCCGTCAAGGTCGTGCTGACCGGTGAAGGGGCCGATGAATTGTTCGGCGGTTATCAGCGGTACGCCCTGGAGCGGCTCGTCGACTGGTACCGCTGGGTACCACCCGGCCTCAAGACGCGCATGCTGGACTGGCTGCAACGGAGCGCGGTGAATCGGCGGGTGGTCCAGGGGGTGCGTGCGTTGTCTCAACGCTCACCCTCCCGACGGCACATGGACTGGGTGGGCACCTTCACCTCGGAGGAGCTGATGGAGGTCGCGGCCGATCACGAGGAGGTGACCCGCGAGGAGCGGAAGATCGAACAGATCTTTCAACACTTTTTCGACGATGCTCTGGAGCCGGGATCAAGCTTGGGAGGGATGCTCAGGGCCGATCTCTCGACCTGGCTGCCCGACGACCTGCTGACCAAAGTGGACCGGATGTCGATGGCCGCCTCGCTCGAAGCGCGCGTGCCGTATCTGGATCATCCGCTGGTGGAGCTGGTGGCAAGCATTCCGGCGACGCTGAAGATCCGGGATGGGGTCCGGAAAGCGGTGCTGAAAGCCGCGGTGGCTGACCTCGTTCCTCCCGCCATTCTCAACAGACGGAAGATGGGTTTCGAGATGCCGTTGGCGTCGTGGATGCGGGGGCCGCTTCGCGAATTCGTGGTGGACCACCTGAGGCTGGAGGGCCCGCCGGGCCTGTTCAACCAGGCCGGCGTGGAACGGTATCTGGACGAGCATCTCCGGGGAGTCCAGGACCGCAGCAGGCAGCTGTGGAGCATCCTGTTGGTGAAACTGTGGTATCGGGTCGCCGTGCGCGAACAGGCCGGCGTCGCATCGTGAGGGGTCTCCCTGGTCGTTGACGGCGGGTGACGCATGTTGCTGATCACATTGACGTTCGGTCTGGCGCTTCTGCTCTCCTTGTACAGCGTCCCGATGGCGCGCCGTGCCGCACTACAGTTCAACGTCGTGGACCGGCCGGACGGACGGCTCAAGCATCAGGCCGCACCGGTCCCCTACTTCGGAGGCCTCGCCGTCTATGTGGCGTTTCTGATCAGTTTGGCCTTGACGTTCGATTTTCGGCAGGAAGTCCTGGGGTTGGTGCTCGGCGGGACCCTCATGGTGATGTTGGGATTGATCGATGACTTCGGGATCCTTCAGCCCTGGCCCAAGCTGGTCGGCCAGCTCATTGCGGTGTTCGTCCTCATCCGGAGCGGGATCCATATCGAGATCGCGGCGCTGCCGGACTGGCTTGATCTCCTCTTCACGGTCGTCTGGATGATCGGGATCATCAACGCCCTGAACCTCATCGACATCATGGACGGGCTCGCCGGCGGAGTGGGGATGATCGCCTGTGTCTGGCTCTTCGTCGTGGCGATGCTGAACCACGACATGATGGTGGCGGTGATGCTGGCGGCGCTCGCAGGAAGCCTCCTCGGATTTCTCCGGTACAATTTTTACCCGGCCTCGATCTACCTGGGTGATACCGGATCGCTCTTTTTGGGACTGATGCTGGGCGCGCTGGCGATGATCGGAAAGTACACGGCCGTGAACCCGGTGGCCGTCCTCGCGCCGGTTCTCATTCTGGCAGTCCCGGTGTTCGATACGCTGTTCGTGATGTATGTCCGCCGGCTCCGGAGAATCCCGGTCTTCCTCGGAAGCTCCGACCATTTCGCTCTCCGGTTGCGGCAGTGGGCCCTCTCGGTTCCTCAGGTCGTGATGGTGAGCTACGGAGCGGCGTTCGCGCTGGGAGGGATCGCGCTGCTCCTGATGAGGATGTCGACGGAGACCGCCCTTGCCCTCGTGGGAACGACGGTGACGTTGGCGGTGGTGACGGCCATCTGGCTCAAGCGGATCGATATGTCGAAGTCTTCGGGGAAGATGCTTCAGCGCGAACCAGCCGCGAGCTCGGCGAGGAGTGCGCGATGATCCTCATCATCGGGGCCGGCCTGGCCGGGCTCAGCACGG
>JBOHOM010000224.1:0-3143 GCA_050731075.1 Nitrospiraceae bacterium | reverse complement strand
GATTCCGGGCTTCGCATGGAGGAGGAGACCCCGCACCGAGTCGGCGTGATCGTCGGGGCCTGCATGGGCGGGATGGTGATGGGCGAACGAGAGATCACCACCCTGTACCGGAATCAGAAACCGCACCGCGTCCATCCCAATTTCATTCCCGTGATCACGCTGAATTCGGCGTCCGGCATCGTGGCCGTGGCGCATGGGGCCAAGGGCCCGAACTTGACCATCTCCACCGCCTGCTCCTCCAGCGCCCACGCCATCGGCCAGGCGCTCACCTGCATTCGCAGCGGCCAGGCGGATGTGGTCATCACCGCAGGGGCCGAGGCGAGCATTACGCCGTTGGTGGTAGCCGGCTTTTGCTCGCTCCGGGTGCTGTCCACCGGATTCAACGACGATCCGGCTCGCGCGTCCCGCCCGTTCGACCGGGCTCGTGACGGGTTCGTCATGGGCGAGGGCGCGGGGGCGCTGATTCTGGAGTCTCTGGCCCACGCGCGAAGGCGCAAAGCCCGCATATACGCGGAGGTGGCCGGCTACGCCGCGACGAGCGAAGCGTATCACATGGTCATTCCCCGTGAGGATGGTGTCGATGTCGCCGCAACCATGTCGCTCGCGCTTCGCGATGCGAGGGTGCTGCCCGCGCAGGTGGATTACATCAATGCCCACGCGACCTCCACTCCGATCGGTGACGCCGTCGAGGTCAGAGCGATCCGGCGTCTGTTCAAGACGCGGGCGGAGCGCGTGTCGGTGAATGCCACCAAGTCCATGATCGGCCACACCCTCGGGGCGTCCGGTGCGACCGGCGCCGTCGTGTGCGCCTTGGCCCTCGACACAGGGCTGGTGCACCCGACCGTCAATTATGACGACCCCGATCCGGACTGCGCGCTGCAAGGGATCTCTTCTGAGACCCGGAGGCGGCCGCTCAAGGTCGCGTTGCTGAACGCGTTCGGGTTTGGAAGCAACAACGCGGTGGTGGTCTTTAAGAAGTTTGTCCGTTAGGTCTGTTAAGTCGGTTTGGTCAGTTCGCGGTCCTCAGGACCCAACAGACCCAACGGACACAACGGACTCAACGGATCCAACGTCATTCCACGGGAACATGCATGGCTGCCGAATCCGCTATCGCCCTTCGCATTCGGACCGCCCTCGGCGGCTACTTGAAACGCGACCCCGCGTCCATCGAACCTCGCCATGCCTTGCGGGATGACCTGGGCCTGGATTCCATGGCGACGATCGAACTGCTCTACCAAATCGAGGAAGCGTTCGACTTGGAGATCCCGGACCAGGACCTTCAGAAGCTCCTCACCGTCGCGGATGTGATCGGGTACGTGGAAGGACGGCTGAAACCGTCTTCGCCCGCCCGAGCCACCGGACGGACCGCGAAGCGACTCCCCGCCAGGAAAAAGGGCTAGCGTTAGGCATGCCGTCGCAGGACCAACCACACGCCATCCGACTGGAAGACATCGGCCACGCTATCGGCGGGAGGATCCTCGGCACCCCCGGCACGAGCGTCTCCGGGGTGTCCAGTCTGTCAGAGGCGGGGCCCAATGACCTCACGTTCGTCGCCGCAGACCGATTCGTCAAGACCGCGCTGACATCGCGGGCCGCCGCGTTTGTGGTGGGCCGACCCATCGAGGAGCTCACGCGCCCACAGATCGTCGTGCCGAACCCGGCGTTGGCGTTTGCCAGCATCGTCCAGCGGTTCTTTGTCACGCCGTACCGGCCCCGCGGCATTGCAGCACAGATCGCCCGAGGGGCAGACGTGCAGATCGGGCCGGACGTGTCGATCTGGCCGTTTGTGACGCTGGGGGATCGGGTGACACTCGGAGCTCGGGTGACGCTGTATCCGGGCGTCTTCATCGGAGAGGGCTCGGTGGTGGGAGATGACACGGTCCTCTATCCCAACGTCACCGTAAGAGAAGGATGCGTCATCGGGCGTCGGGTCATCATCCACAGCGGCACCGTGGTCGGCAGCGACGGCTTCGGCTATGTCCAGGATCAAGGCCGCCATCACAAGATCCCCCAGATCGGAACCGTCACGATCGAGGACGACGTCGAACTCGGCGCGAACGTGACCGTGGATCGCGCCACGTTCGGCAGCACGGTCATCAGGCGCGGGACCAAGGTGGATAATCTCGTTCAGATCGCCCACAACGTCTCGATCGGAGAGGACAGCATCGTCGTGGCCCAGGTGGGGATCGCAGGGAGCACCGTCATCGGCCGCCAGGTCATGATCGGCGGGCAGGCGGGGCTTTCGGATCACATCGAGGTCGGAGACCGAGTGATGATCGCGGCACGTTCGGGGGTCAACCGCAATCTGGCTTCAAACCAGATCGTCTCCGGTGCGCCGGTGATGCCGCACGAGACCTGGGTCAAGGCGCAGGCCGTCATCCCCCGCCTGCCCGAATTGCGCCAGCAGGTGCGCGACCTTGAACGGCGCCTCCACGAACTCGAAGGAAACACTAAAAAGGCGAAACGTAAGAGGTAGTCCTTTCGTCCTGCTAGCCTTTCCCTTGGCGCAACACTCCCCGCCAAAAGAACATCTTGGCCCAGAAAAACCCGGCCCAGGGCAGCAAGAAAGCGGCGACGTAATACACCTGGCCAAACACCGACCCCAGCACCGAGGCCCCACACAAGGCCCCGATTCCCAGCACATAGAAGAGTGGCACCCAGCTTCGCCCCGGGTGCTCGAGCGAGGGCACAGGCGACTCCTTTTTCACTCGCCTCAGCCCGCCTCGCGAAAAGATTCTCAGTCGGCCTGCGAAGTGACCGGGGTGCTCGCGAAGGAGGTACTTGTGGTAGCGCGTCTGCCCCCATCCAAGCAACCCGCCAGACACCAGCAAGCCGGTGCTTTGGAGGAACGTGCGCCAGCTATAGGTCTCCGCGAAGAACTGGTAGACCAACGCCGCCGTCCCCGACACCATGAAAATCAACCCGAGCAGACCGGACGGGAAAAGGATGTGAACCTTCACATACTCCCGCGCCTTCTCGGTTTCACCTTCGAGCCGTTTCGTGGTGATGAGCTTTGTCATGCCCCGGTGGCAGCGGCGCTAGTGCCGTTCCAACTATTTCGAGCCATCTGTACCGCAGTGGGAAGCTCGGGTCTTACGGCAGGATCGGTGATCATCATTAGGCGCATCAAGTTGGAACGGCAC
>JBOHOM010000223.1:0-6619 GCA_050731075.1 Nitrospiraceae bacterium | reverse complement strand
CCAGCCTGTACCGGGAAAGGCGCGGAACCGTTGCTCCCGGCTCGTGGCGGTCTTCTGGACTTTCCCCAACCCATTCGGTATCGTAACGCCCGTGCCCCCGTAGCTCAGTCGGATAGAGCAGCGGTTTTGTAAACCGCAGGTTGGAGGTTCGATTCCTCTCGCCAGCTCCATACCAAGCTTCGCTTGAACCGCTCACTTCGATCAGATGTGAGCGGATAGTTAGTTTGCCACCAGGAGGCTGAAATTCTCCATACCAAGCTTCGCTTGAACCGCGGCGTTCGATCACATCGCCGCGGAGAGTTCCTTTGCCTCAAGTAAGCTTAGAGTCTTCACTTCGTGTGATCCGCCGCGTGCGATCACATCGCGGCGGAGAGTTTCTTTGCCACCAGGAGGCTATGATTCTTTCACCATTCCCTCCGTTCCGCCGGGCGAGAATCGATCGGACGTTGTGCACCTCGGCTGACCCTCTCGAGAACGTCCTCATGGAGCGCGCACGATGCCTCTTCCCCAGTCCCTAGCGGATGTGCCGGTGACGGAATCATTCCGGGCCAGCACTCCTCAAGGCGCCTCGAACAGGTCGCAGTTTTTGTTGCTCCAGACGATCGTCGTTATTGTCCTGTCGTATGAACTCCTGTTCAGCCTCGACACGCTCCTGAGCTCCAGAGTCCAAGCGCTCGTTGTCGTAGGACTCTTGCTGTCTGTGCCCGCCTTGATGCTGGTCCCTGCCCAGATGTGGGAGACGAGCTGGTTCATCGGTGCCCTGGTCATAGCCGATACGGCCATCACCAGCTCTATCATCTTCCTCTCAGGCGATGTCGGATCGGACCTGTACCTGACCTATTTCCTCATCATTTTCCTGGCCGGATCCACCCAGACGCTGAAGCAGCACATCGCCTTCTCAGTGATCCTCAGCGCCGCCTATGGCCTCATCCTCTACTGGGGATCCAGCGAGACCGATGTTGGGTTGGAGGGCAAACTCCTTCGGATCCCCGTCCTCCTCATCATGGCCACGTTCTACGGGGCCGGCGCCGAAACGGCCCGCAAAGAACGGAAGCAGAAGGCCGGCCTCATAGACAGCATCACCGCGTTGAAGCAAGCGGAAGAGGAGCGGGAGCGGCTGATTCTTCAGCTTCAAGATGCGCTGACCAATATCAAAACGCTGCATGGATTGCTGCCGATCTGTTCGCTGTGTAAAAAGATCCGTGATGACACAGGGTATTGGAACCAAATTGAATCTTACCTTCGCAAATATTCAAATGCGGACTTTTCGCACGGCATCTGTCCCGACTGTCTCAACAAACGGTTTCCTACCTAGGAGACAGAGGCACTCACTCTACCCCACAAGACCGCCCCTCTCTGAGAAACGCTGACTCCTGTCGCATGCTCCGATATAGCTTATCTATAACTTTATCTTACTTGTCTAGCCGATTGATAGATTAGATAAGTTCTGGCACAGACATTCGTCAGCTCAACCTATTCAACTCCCCTCCCCTGAAAAATCCGTTGCCGTCGTGAAGAGCCGTGCAGCGCGGCGAACAGATGGCCTCTAAAGATCAGCATCGCCACGGCCGCCGGCGGCGTCAACAGGATCACGAGCGTCGATCCCGCGCCGCTCGGCAGACCGAGGTAGCTCAACCACGCCGTCAGGAGCGTAAAGGGAAGGACCAGAACCTGGAAGAAGTCCAGGCCGGCTCCGCGCCCCAACCGCCCTGAGATGCCGAAAAAGAACGACAGGCCGAGTGGAGCCACCACGATCGCCAAAGGGAGAAACCATTCGATCCAGTTCTCGATCACGAACTCGTAGCTCTCCCGGAGGACATCCAGGGGAGAACTGTGCCGGACTTGGTAAATGACTTCTGGCGCGGGGTTGAGGAGAATGAACAGCAGCAGAAACATAGCCGCCGCAATGAAGGGTCCGTTCGGATTGGCGGCCATTCCCTGCTCCAGAAGCAGAATCGGCACCCAGAGCACGAAGCCCACGCCGATCACATCCCAGAAGTAGTGACCGACGCTCCCCCGGATATCGTGCCATCCCAAGGGGCGCGAGCTGGTCACCGCCTGCTCAATCAGGCTCAGCGTCGCGCCGATCAGGAAGGCATTCACCGCGCCCAATATGAATCCCCCCAGAATGCCCAGCGGCGAGACCAGGAAGGTGGCCACCACCATCACAATGGCGAAGACAACCACCGCGATGGCGATCACCCAGCTTCGACCGAAGGACCGCACGGTCGCCCGCAGCGCTTGCTGATACAGGCGAAGTGTGGCGCGCGCAATTTCGTTCATCGATCCGCTCGACAATGATCGCAGCTATCCGCCTGATCCCTTGGACGTCCTCAGCCGCCTCGCCGCCGCTCTCGCGAGCCACGCGCGCGGGAACCCCCGACTCAGCAACGCGAGGACCCGTCCTCTCCAGCCGATCGTGACGACGGTCGGACCGCGCTCCAGCGCAGCCAGCGAGACGGCAACCACCGCGGCCGGGGTCTGCAGCCCGAGCGGGTTTCCGGGGCGGATCCCGGCGGTGGTGTGGAAATCCGTCTCGGTTGAGCCTGGACAGCAGGCCTGGACATGCACCCCGAACGGTCGAACCTCTTCCGCCAGCGCTTCTGACAGCGAGATGAGAAAGGCCTTCGTCGCGGCATACTCCGCCATGTAGGGAAGCGGGAAGAGACCGGCGATCGAAGAGACATTGATGATACTGCCTGCACGCCGTTCAATCATGCCGGGCAGGAACAACCGGATGCTCTCCACGATCGTGTTGACATGTAGCCGCAACATCTCCTGGATGCGCGCCATCGGCATGTCCACGAACTCCCCGACCAGCCCGAAGCCGGCATTGTTGACCAGGAGGTCAAGCGCGCCGCGGCGCTGGCGGGCCGCGGCATACAGCCGGTGGGCAGCCTCGGGCTGCGCCAGATCCGCCACCTCCAAGTCGACGGTCACGGGGTATCGGCCGGCGAGGTCCGACGCCAGGCGATCCATGCGTGGCTTGTCCCTGGAGACCAGCAGCAGATCGTAGCCCCGCGCGGCCAACGCCCGAGCGTATTCGGCGCCGAGCCCGCGGGAGGCGCCGGTAATCAGCGCAAACGGGCGCACGCCTTCTGAAGCATCCACGTCATTCCCTCGTGTGGCGACAATAATCTGGACCGTCCCCTGCGGTCAAGCCGCGAGCTTGACCACTCATCGGATCTTGCCTATAAGCAGTGGTCGACACAAGAACCGCCCCGACCCGAACCCGTGGTTTTTTTGTCTCCGTCCCAGAGAATCCGTTGACTTACTCTGCGGCGTGATTATGAACTGGCTCCAGATCGCGATGCCGCCGGGCAATGTGAGGAGAGAGCCGACATGGACATGAACCGCATGACGGTGAAGCTCCAGGAAGCGTTACAGGCCGCGTCTGCCCACGCGATGCGCCGCAGTCATCAAGGCATCGATGTGGAGCATCTGTTGCTGGCCTTGGTGGGGCAAGCAGAAGGACTGACCGGAACACTGCTTGAACAGGCGGGCATCTCGATCACAGCCGTGACCGGCGCCTCGGAACAGGCCCTGGCCAAGGTCCCGCAGGTCCAGGGGGCTGGGGCAGGGCCCGGGCAGATCCATGTCACCTCGCGCCTCTCGCACGTGTTGACCCGTGCCGAGCAGGAGATGCAGGGACTCCGGGATGAATACCTGAGCGTCGAGCACGTGCTGTTGGCGATGGCGGAGGAAGGCGGCGTCCTCCGACGTCTGGGGCTCACCCGCGATCGGCTCCTGACCGCGCTCCAGCAGGTCCGCGGCCACCAACGCGTGACCAGCCAGGACCCGGAGAGCACCTACCAATCGCTGGAGAAATACGGCCGGGACCTCACCCGGCTGGCAGGACAAGGGAAGCTTGACCCGGTCATCGGACGCGACGAGGAGATCCGTCGCGTGATTCAGATCCTGTCTCGGCGCACCAAGAACAACCCCGTCCTCATCGGCGAGCCCGGCGTCGGCAAGACGGCGATCGTGGAGGGGCTGGCCCAGCGAATCGTGAAGGGAGACGTTCCGGAAGGTCTCAAGCAGAAGCGCTTGATCGTGTTGGACATAGGCGCGTTGGTGGCCGGAGCCAAATTTCGAGGCGAGTTCGAAGAGCGGCTCAAGGCGGTCCTGAAGGAAATCCAGGCGGCCGAAGGCCAGGTGCTCCTGTTCATCGACGAGCTGCATACGGTGGTTGGAGCCGGGGCGGCCGAAGGCGCCATGGACGCCGCGAACCTCCTCAAGCCGATGCTGGCCCGAGGCGAACTGCACATGATCGGCGCCACCACGCTGGACGAGTATCGCAAGCACATCGAGAAGGATGCGGCGCTCGAACGGCGCTTCCAGCCCGTACTCGTGGACCAGCCATCGGTCGAGGACACGATCTCCATCCTGCGGGGCCTGAAAGAACGGTACGAAGTCCACCACGGCGTGCGGATCAAGGACGCGGCGCTGGTGGCCGCCGCCAGACTGTCCCACCGGTATATCAGCGACCGGTTTTTGCCCGACAAAGCGATCGATTTGATGGATGAGGCGGCGGCTCGTCTTCGGACGGAGATCGACAGCCTGCCCGCCGAACTGGACGAAGTGTCGCGCAAAGTGATGCAGTTGGAGATCGAGCGCGAGGCTCTCCGCAAGGAGACCGACCAGGGCAGCCGGGCTCGGCTGGAGACGCTGGAGCAGGAGCTGACCGAGAAGACTCGAGAGCTCAATACGCTCAAGGCGCAATGGGAAACCGAGAAAAACTCCGTCGGCCGTCTCCGCAAGCTCCGGCAGCAGATCGAAGAGGTCAAGCACAAGATCGAGCAGGCGGAGCGGGCGTACGATCTCAACCGCGTCGCCGAGCTGCGCTACGGCGAACTGCCCCGGCTGGAACGGGAGCTCGCCTCCGAGGAAGCGCACCTCGCGAAGAAACAGGGGGAGAGCCGACTGCTCAAAGAAGAAGTCGACGAAGAGGACATCGCGCTGGTGGTCAGCCGCTGGACCGGAATTCCCGTGACCCGCTTGATGGAAGGCGAGATGGACAAGCTCCTTCGTCTCGAAGACCTGCTGCACCGCCGCGTCGTGGGCCAAGACGAAGCCGTCCGAGCGGTGGCGGACGCCGTGTTGCGGGCTCGCTCGGGCATCAAGGACCCGAACCGGCCGATCGGCTCATTTCTCTTTCTGGGCCCCACCGGTGTCGGAAAGACCGAGTTGGCGCGGGCGTTGGCCTTCACGCTGTTCGACGATGAGGCCAATCTGATCCGGATCGACATGTCCGAGTACATGGAAAAACACACGGTGGCCCGGCTGATCGGCGCTCCGCCCGGATACGTGGGCTATGAGGAAGGAGGCCAGCTCACGGAGGCGGTCCGGCGTCGGCCGTTCTCCGTGATCCTCTTCGACGAGATTGAAAAGGCGCATCACGACGTCTTCAACGTCCTGTTACAAGTGTTGGACGACGGTCGCCTGACGGACTCACAAGGGCGGACCGTGGATTTCAAGAACACGGTGCTGATCATGACCTCGAACCTGGGGAGTCAGGAGATCCTGGAGGCGCAGCAGCGGAGGACGCCATACGACGAGATCCGGAACATGGTCATGGCCGAACTCCGGCGGCACTTCCGCCCCGAGTTCTTGAACCGAGTGGACGAAACCGTGGTGTTCCACCCGCTCACGAGCGATCACCTGGCTAAAATCGTGGAGATCCAACTGGCCAGGCTGCGGGACCGTCTTGCCGAACGGCGGATTGCGTTGGTGCTCACGACGGCCGCAACCGCCGACTTGGCGCAGCGGGGATACGACCTGGTCTACGGGGCGCGTCCTCTCAAGCGGCTGATCCAACTGGATATCGAGACGCCGATCGCCCGCCTGCTCGTGAAGGGCGAACTCCGGGACGGTGGCACCGCGAAGGTGGATGTCAAGGATGGACACCTGGTGGTCGTCCCCTCTCGCTCGTTGTAGAGGCAAGCGTAGTCAGGGGACCGACAGAACCTTGACGCGACGTGCATCGGGCGAAGCGCCGCTAGGCAATGGCGCGTCAGCTGTACCAGCCGGCAATGGCGTTCGGTCCCCATAACAAGGTGGGCGTGGCCCACACCATTTCCGGCCCGAATAAGGGGGATCCAAGCAAGGAGGTGCGGTGATGAACCTGGTGCGTTGGGATCCATTCCGGGAGTTGGAAGACATGTCAGACCGACTCAACCGCATGTTCGGTCGTCCAGCGGCGAGACCTGAGAGCGGGAAAGAGGCCATGACCGTCGCTGATTGGATACCCGCTGTGGACATCAGTGAGACGGACGCCGAATACCTGATCAAGGCCGAGCTGCCGGAGGTCAAGAAAGAAGACGTGAAGGTGACGGTTCAGCACGGCGTCCTGAGCATCCATGGGGAACGCAAGCATGAGAAGGAGGAGAAAGGCAAGAAGTACCACCGCGTGGAGCGTTCCTACGGAAGCTTCACGCGCAGTTTCACCCTACCCGATGAGGTTGACGAAACCAAGGTGCGAGCGGAGTTCAAGGACGGGATGCTGCACCTCCACCTGCCGAAATCGGAAAAGGCGAAGCCGAAGGCGATCGATGTGAAGCTGGGGTGAAGATCCGCGGTAGGGTCTTGACTCCGGGCAAGGCAGGATTATCTGAGCACC
>JBOHOM010000222.1:0-3507 GCA_050731075.1 Nitrospiraceae bacterium | reverse complement strand
GTAATAGGTTTTATTGTCCTCGCCCTTGATGGCGAACACCGCGATCCCGTCGTGCTCAACCAGCGACGCGGCCACGTCGTCCTGGGTGCTGAGCGGGTTCGAGGCGCAGATCCGGACGTCCGCTCCGCCGGCCTGGAGGGTCTTGGCGAGATTCGCGGTCTCGGTCGTCACGTGCAGGCAGGCGCTGATGCGCACGCCCTTGAGGGGCTGCTGCTTGGCGAACCGCTGCTTGATCAGCCGCAGGACCGGCATGCTGGCTTCGGCCCACTCGATCTTGAGCTTGCCCTGAGGAGCCAGCTTGATGTCTTTCACGTCGTAATCCAAGTTAACTCCTTAGCGAATAGAGAATAGCTAATAGCCAATAGCAACAAATTAGATTAGAAGTCCTTGCTACCAGCTACTCGCTACGCGCTGCCCGCTCGACATTCAAGAAAAAAGGGGACGGTTTATAAAGAAGGCTCAGGTTCAGGTTGAGGTTGAGCACGAACACAACCTCTTTCCCTAAGCCTGAGCCTCGCGTAACCTGAACCTAAACCTCGACCTTAACCTTCTGTGTTACTTGCCTGCTTCCTTTTTCAAGGTTCTCGCCTTGTCGGTCCGCTCCCAGGTGAACTCCGGCTCGCTGCGTCCGAAATGCCCGTAGGCCGCGGTCTTCTTGTAGATGGGCCGCCGGAGCTTCAGGTAGTCGATGATCCCGCGCGGGGTCATTGGGAAGTGCTTGCGCACCAGCTTGTCGATGACCTCGATCGGCACCTTTTCGGTGTCCTTGGTGTGAATCAAGATCGAGACCGGGTCGGCGATGCCGATCGCGTAGGCGAGCTGGATCTCGCACTTGTCGGCCAGGCCCGCGGCGACGAGGTTCTTGGCGATATACCGGGCCATGTAGGAGGCCGACCGGTCCACCTTGCTGGGGTCCTTGCCGGAGAAGGCGCCGCCGCCGTGGCTGCCCACGCCGCCGTAGGTGTCCACGATGATCTTGCGGCCGGTCAGGCCGGTGTCCCCCATCGGTCCCCCGGTGACGAACCGGCCGGTCGGGTTGATGTAATACTTCACGCTGACGGGGTCGAAGATGCTCTTGGGCATGACCGGCTTGATGACGTGCTCGATGATGTCGCGTTCGATCTTCTTCATGGTGACGTCGGGGCTGTGCTGAGCGGACACCACGATCGTATCGACCCGGACCGGTTTCCCGCCCCGGTATTCCACGGTCACCTGGGATTTCCCGTCCGGACGGATCCAGTCCAGGATTTTCTTCTTCCGCACCTCGGCCAGCCGCCTGGTCAGGCGGTGGGCCAGGACGATGGGCATCGGCATCAGCTCCGCCGTCTCGTTCGTGGCGTAGCCGAACATCAGGCCCTGATCGCCGGCTCCGCCGGAGTCCACGCCCATGGCGATGTCGGGGGACTGGTTATGGATCGAGGTGAGGACCGAGCAGGTCCGGTAATCAAAGCCCCAGGTGGCGTCGGTATAGCCCACCTCCTTGATGACCTCGCGAATGATGTCGGGGATCTCCACGTAGGCGGTGGTCGAGATCTCGCCGGCGACGAAGGCGATCCCGGTGGTCAGGATCGTCTCACAGGCGACCCGGCCATGTTTGTCCTGGGCGATGATGGCGTCCAGGATGCCGTCGGAAATCTGATCGGCGATTTTATCCGGATGCCCTTCGGTGACGGATTCGGAGGTGAACAGGAAGTTGTTTCGGCTCGTTTTCATGATCCCTCTTTCCCTCGGGTCTCGATGGTGGCGGGCGTGCCCTCCCGCGGTGGTAACCGGATCGCCACCCGCATTCGCGGAACGGGTCAGGAGAGCGTAGCGTCGGGTGCCAGCTGCATGGGTTCGGCCCTTCTACATACAACCAGAAGTGCTGAATTGTCAATGACAAATCCGTATCCTCCCACCGTCCGGCTGAGGGTCTGTTTGCTTGACACTGCTCCGACGCGGCCTGTAAGATACTTTGCTTTTTTGCGGGTGCCGGCCTCGTGTCGCGGCGCCGAACGCCACGGTTCCTTTCGCCCGATTTAGGTTGGGATCCCAAGAGGTTGCAAGACTCGTGAGGTCAGCGCGCCGATGAGTGGCAAACCGGAGGTCCTGGTCGAGCGGGACACCACCGGAGGGTCTACCCCGGGCCTGGGGTGGGAAGAGGTCAAGGCGGAACTGGTTCAGTTCTTCGCCTCGATCAAGCTGGCCATGTTTCTGTTCATCGTCCTGGCGATCACGGCCACGATCGGGACCGTGATCCAGCAGGGCGAGCGTCCCGAGGTGTACATCAAGGAGTATGGCGAGGGGGCGTACCGCTGGTTTGTCCGCCTCGGCTTCACCGATGTCTATCACACCTGGTGGTTCACCAGCCTCTTAGCGCTGCTCTGCATCAACTCCCTCACCTGCTTCCACCAACGGTTCCCGGCCATCTGGCGCTCGATGCAGCAGGACAAGGTGAACATCGGGCTGCCGTTCATCAAAGGCATGAAGCACACCGCCGCGATTCCGGTGGCCGGCTCCAAGGCGGGCGTGGCGGAAGGGATCGTCGACATGCTGGTCGGAAAGGGCTATCGCGTGCTGGCCAGGAACGATCCGCAGGAGGCCACGCTGTATGCGACCAAGGGCGTGATGGGACGCGTGGGCGCCCACGTGGCCCATCTCAGCGCCACCGTGATCGTGTTGGGCGGGCTCATCGGCAGCTATTGGGGATTCCAGGAATTCGGCGTCTGCCTGGAGGGCCAGACCTATCACATCCCGAAGGGCAATTTTGACCTCCACGTGAACAAATTCTGGATCGACTACAACGACAACGGGTCCGTGAAGTCGTACAACAGCACGCTGACCGTCCTCGAGCAGGGCCAGCCGGTCACTATGAAGACGATCACGGTGAATGATCCGCTGGTGCACAAGGGCATCTGGTTCTATCAATCCAGCTACGGCGATGCGTGGGACCGGGTGGAGGTGGCCCGCGTCAATATCAAGGACAAGGCCACGGACAAGGTCCTGAAGACGGTGGACCTGGAATGGAAGAAAGAGATGACCGTGGACGGCCTGGGCCTCAAGCTGGTCATGACCGACTTTGTGGCGGATTTCGGGTTCAATTCCTCGGAGAAAGTGGTGTATTCAAAAACGGTGGAGCACGAGAACCCGGCGATCCGGCTGGCGATCACGGAACAAAAGACGCCGCGGGCGCAGGCCGTCCAGGCCACCCCGTGGATCTTCTACCATTACCCGGATCTGTTCGAGATTCAGGGGTCCCGCTACCGGTTCCAGCTGGTCGGCTACCAACCCAAAAAATTCACCGGCCTCCAGATCACCAAGGACCCCGGCGTGAACATCGTGTGGGTGGGGTCGACGATGATCGTGGTGGGCATCACGCTGTCTTCCTTCATTTACCACCGGCGGCTGTGGGCCAAGGTGATCCCCGGCGCGGGAGGGGTGACGGTCCACATCGGAGGTAACACACACAAGAGTCAGATTGATTTCCAGAAGGAGTTTCGCAAGCTGACGGAGCGCATTAAAACGATG
>JBOHOM010000221.1:0-7764 GCA_050731075.1 Nitrospiraceae bacterium | reverse complement strand
CGTCGAAGGATCCGGTGAGCACCGCATCTCCGGGTGTCGAACGAGGCGGCTGTTCACGGGGGGCGGCCATTATCGGTTACCTGTTTGGCCTGGATTATTCATGAACGCTTCTGCTGCAATCGCCCATTCGCTGCTGCGACGAGCCTGCCCGCGCTCTGGACTGCGGGCACGCGGGCGGGCTCGCCACTTAGTCCCTCAACGTACTGGTTCCAGTACGCCTCGGTCCCTCGCGGCTCCGTGCGCCCTTCTCGCGACGCGACTGCCGGGTACCCATTGCTCTTCAGACTGCAATGGGTGCGCGCGACGAACCGTCATGGATAATCCAGGCCAGAGAGCCCGATGGGGTCCGGTCCTCGTGCTCATCCAGGCCGTTGACGTACGATCCGAGTCACGCGCGTTCCGATGGCGCACAGCACTTCGTACGGAATCGTGCCCTGCCAGACCGCCAAGTCCGCCGCCGTGATCTGGCGGGACCCCTGCCGCCCGATCAGGACGGCCTCATCACCCGGCCTCACCCCGGGAATATCGGTGACGTCCACCATGGTCATGTCCATACAGACACGCCCCACGATGGGGGCCTGACGGCCGCCGATCAGCACGGCTCCGCGGTTTGAGAGCGATCGGCCGTACCCACCGGCATAGCCGATCGGCAAGACCGCGATCCGGGACACGCGTGTCGTGACGTACGTCCGATTGTAGCTCACGCTGTCCCCCGGGGCCAACGTCCGGACCTGGCCCACTTTCGTGACGAGGGTCAGGACCGGCCTCAGCTCCGGAGAGGCCCTGTCCACCGGGGCTGGGTGATAGCCATAGAGCATGATGCCGGGCCGGACAGCCGTAAAGTGCGCCGACGGGTAACAAAGAATCGCCGCGCTGTTGGCCGCGTGGACCAGCGGAATCGACAGCCCCGCCTCTTCCATCTGAGTCACCACCGAACGGAACCGCATGAGCTGAGCCGTCGAATACGCGGGATCCGCGCTGTCCGCGTCTGCGAGATGAGTCATGAGGCCGTCAGCCCGAAGAGGCCCCTTGAAGTGGGCGGATTGGAGCAGAGGTAATACCTCTTCCGGCGAAAGTCCCAGTCGGCCCATCCCGGTCTCGACCTTGACATGCACTCCATAGGGCTCCCGTCTCGTCTTGACCGACTTGGCGAGCCCGCCCGCCATGTCAAGATCGTACACCACCGGCGTCAGCTCATGGGCGATCGCATCAGGGAACTGGTTCGGGAATAGCGCGCCCATGATCAGGATCGGTGCGCGGATGCCCGCCTCCCGCAGGGCGACCCCTTCCTGCAGCGAGGCCACCGCGAATCGGGTGACGCCCAGCTCGGCCAGTGCCAGGGAAATCACGGCAGCGCCATGGCCGTAGCCATCCGCTTTGACCACGGCGATGACGTCGCAATTCTTCGGGAGAGACCGACGCACCTGAACGAGGTTATGCGCCAGGGCGGACAGATCAACGAAGGCGACGGTGGGAGGAAGGTCCGCGGGGAGGGGTGAGTTGCTGGTGAGAATCCGATCAGCCACGAAGGGCACCTCAGACTTCGAGGATTTCCTCCTCCTTTTTTTGGAGAATCTGGTCTACTTTTTGGACGTGTTGATCGGTCAGCTTCTGGACTTCAGCTTCGGCTTTTCGCAGGTCGTCCTCCGTGAGCTTCGACTCCTTTTGCAGCCGTTTGAGCTCTTCGTTCCCTTCGCGGCGGATGTTGCGGAGATGAACCTTCGTCTCTTCGCCGTGTTTCTTGCAAAGCTTGATCAATTCCCTCCGCCGCTCTTCGCTGAGGGGCGGGATGGGAATCCGGATCATCTTGCCATCGTTGGACGGCGTCAGCCCCAACCCCGAGGCCAACAGCGCCTTCTCAACCTCTTTAATGAGCGGAGGCTCCCACGGTTGGACGGTGAGCAGTCGGCTTTCCGGGACGGCGAGGGTGGCGACCTGTTTCAGCGGAGTCGGCGTCCCGTAGTAGTCGACCTTGATCCCGTCCAGCAGGGTCAGCGATGCGCGGCCGCTCCGAATGCCCCCCAGTTCAACCTTGAGGTGCTCGAGGGCGGCCTCCATCCGTCCGATGACTTTTTGTTTTGTCGCGCTGGGCATGGGGTGATCCCGTTTCCACGGTCATCGACTGGCTGCCGTGACGAGAGTCCCGATCTTGTCTCCCTGGACCAACCGCTTCAGGTTGCCCGCTTCCTTCAAGTTGAACACGATCAAGGGAAGGTTGTTGTCCATGCACAGGGTGATTGCGGTCGAATCCATGACTTTCAGGTTCTTGTTGAGGATGGACAGGAACGGCAACTCCGCGAACATCTTCGCCTGCGGGTGGGTCACCGGGTCCGCCTCGTAGATCCCATCCACCTTCGTGCCTTTCATGATCACCTGGGCGCCGATCTCCATGGCTCTGAGCGCGGCGGCGGTGTCGGTGGAGAAATAGGGGTTTCCGGTTCCGCCGGCGAAGATGACGACACGCTTCTTCTCAAGATGCCGGATGGCCCGCCGGCGGATGTAGCCCTCCGCCAATTGTCGCATCTCGATCGCGGATTGCACGCGGGTCGTGATGCCTTTCCGCTCCAACGTGTTCTGAAGGGCCAAGGCGTTGAGCATGGTCGCCAGCATGCCCATATAGTCGGCGGACGCGCGCTCCATCCCGTTCGCGCTGGCCGCGATGCCCCGAAAGATGTTGCCGCCGCCGATCACAACCGCCACTTCCACGCCCAACGAGACGACCGAGCCGATTTCGTCAGCCAGACTGTCCAAGACCGCGGGGTGGATGCCGTAGCCCTGCTCCCCGGCAAGGATTTCCCCGCTGATCTTCAGGAGGATCCGCCGGTACTTCGGCGTATTCATTCTTGGCCCAACTGGTAGCGCGTAAACCGCCGGATCGTGATGTTCTCGCCGAGCTTGGCAATGGCGTGCGCCGCATGGTCTTTGATCGTGATGGTTGGATCCTTGATGAAAGTCTGCTCCAAGAGGCAACTCTCCTGAAAGAACTGCTCCAGCTTGCCTTGCACGATCTTGGCCCATGCCGACTCCGGCCTGCCCATTTCCTTCGCCTGCGCCAGGTAAATGGATTTCTCCTTCTCGAGCAGTTGCGCCGGAATGTCTTCGCGTTTGATGAAGGAGGGACTGGAGGCGGCGATCTGGAGGGCGATGTCTTTGACGAAAGCCTGGAATTGTTCGTTGCGGGCTACGAAGTCGGTTTCACAGTTGACTTCCACCAGGACGCCGATGCGGCTGCCGGGATGGATGTAGGCCGCGACCGTCCCTTCATTCGTTTCTCGTCCCGCCTTCTTCTGCGCCGCGGCCAGCCCCTTCTGCCGCAGATGCTCGATCGCCTTCTCGATGTCGTTCCCGGACTCCACCAGCGCCTTCTGGCAGTCAAGGATGCCGGCCCCGGTTTTCTCGCGAAGTGCTTTCACTAAGGTGGTGTTGCCCGCCATGCCGGTCACGCTCCCTCCTCGGTCCTCACGGCCAGCGATTCTGTCGCCCGGGACGCGTCACGGAGCGGGCATGCTCCCCGCGCCGACAGCCGCCACGTGGATCGACCGCGGGTCCGTCCCTGCGTCCAGGCCGGCGATGGATCCGGCCTTTTCGCTATCCTCACGTTGGCTGCGCAGGTGAAAGCCCTCGATGCAGGCGTCGGCGATGCGACTGGCGATCAACTTGATCGATCGAATCGCGTCGTCATTCCCGGGAATCAGATAATCAACGGGGTCGGGATCGCAGTTGGTATCCACGATGGCGACCACCGGGATGCTGAGCCGATTGGCCTCCTGCACCGCGATGCGCTCGACGCGGGTATCCAGGACAAAGACGCAACCGGGCAGGCTGTTCATATTCTTGATGCCGCTCAGACTGCGCTCGAGCTTCACCCGCTCCTTTTCCATCTGGCTGACCTCTTTCTTGGTGAGACGCTCGTGGGTGCCGTCGGTCAACGCGGCTTCAAATTTCTTGAGCTTCTCGACGCTCCGGCGGATGGTCTGAAAGTTGGTCAGCATACCGCCCAGCCACCGCTGGTTCACGTAGAACATGCGACACCGTTTGGCCTCTTCTTCCAGAATGTCGACGGCTTGACGCTTCGTGCCGACAAACAGCACGGATTCTCCGGCCGCGACGGTATCTCGGACGAACGCGTACGCCGCTTCAACATACTGGACGGTCTGTTGGAGATCGATGATGTAGATCCCGTTGCGCTCCCCGAAAATGTAGCGTTTCATTTTCGGGTTCCAGCGGTTGGTCTGGTGGCCGAAATGGACGCCCGCTTCAAGCAGCTCTTTGATCGTGGTCACACCCATTACTTCGCCTCACCTCCCTTCCTCGATTGCGGATTTGGACACAGGCGCCGTCGCGCACAGGTCGTGAAATCCCGGGCACGTTTTCAAGGTTCGACCGAGCCGAAAATTCCCCAAAGCCTTCGGAAGCTAACATAGTCGGCCGGGCTTTGCAAGCCGACCCAGGGACTGTCCGCTACGACCGGTAGGAGGCATTCAATTTGAGATAGTCGTAGGAAAGGTCGGTGGTCCACAGACGGGCTCGGGCCGACCCTAGTCCGAGATCAATCGTGACGGCAAACTCTCTCCGTTGCATGATCCGGGCGAGGCGACGTTCGGCCGGCCGACCCAGTCCGACGCCTGCTTTGACGATCGGCACGCCGTCACACGACAGCCCGATCCTCGATGGATCAACCGGGACGCCGGAGCGTCCGATGGCGGCCATGATCCGGCCCCAGTTCGCGTCCTCTCCGAACAACGCAGCCTTGACCAGCGTGGAGGTGGCCACGGTCTTGGCCACCAGTTTGGCGGCGGCCTGGGTCCGCGCGGCGACCACGTCCACCTGAACCAGCTTGGTGGCCCCTTCGCCGTCGCGGCAGACCTGCATGGCCAGGACGCGACAGGCTTCGCCGAGAAGGCGTTGGAAAGCGGCGGCGGCCGCGGAGCCGGCGCGCACCAGCGGATTGCCGGCCATCCCGTTCGCCAGGCAAAGGACCGAATCGTTCGTGCTCGTGTCGCCATCCACGGAGATGCAGTTGAAGGACGGGTTGACCGCGGCGACGAGCGCGCGCTGGAGCATCCTCTGCTCGATCGTGGCGTCGGTGGTCAGATAGGCCAACATCGTGGCCATATCGGGGTGGATCATCCCGGAGCCTTTGGCCATTCCGCCGACGGTGACCAGACGGCCCGCGACCCGTCCGGTGAGCGCCACCTCCTTCGTCCGCGTGTCGGTGGTCAGAATGGCGCGGGCTGCCTCTCGTCCCCCTCCCGGTCTCAGCCGTTTCACCAGCGCCAGGATGCCTCGGCGGATGCAGGGCATGGGGAGGGGTTGGCCGATGATGCCGGTGGACCCCACAAACACGGCGCGGGGGTCCGTCCCGAGGTGTCCGGCCGCCAGGGCCGCCAGCTCTTCCGCATCGGCGAGGCCCAGGGCTCCCGTGCAGGCGTTGGCGTTCCCGCTGTTGATGAGGATCGCACGGCCGGTCCCCCGTCGGAGACGCCGCCGGCCCAAAAGGACGGGGGCGGCCGCGACCCGGTTTCTGGTGAAGACTCCGGCGATGGGCCCTTCCCGCACCGACGCCACGAGCGCCAGGTCCAAGAGCGGGGGCTTCTTAATGCCCACGTGCAAGCCCGCGGCCAGAAAACCCAGCGGGGCCGTAATGCCTCCCTTGATCTCTCTCATGACGGACTGTGTGGCGCGATTGAAAGGACGTGAAGCGCGGCTCGTGAAGCGGAGCACCCGTTGCATTCCCGGAGCAACGGGTCCCCGGCGAGATACGAGATACGAGCGACGAGATACGCGGTGCCAGCGGCGATGGCGTGGCGGGGAGTCACGGATACACACCGGGCGCGGTGAGTCCCGTATCTTCGGAGAATCCCAGCATCAGATTCATGGCCTGGATCGCCTGGCCGGCCGCGCCCTTGACCAGATTGTCTAACGCGGCGATGGTGATCACCCAATCGGATCGGGTGTCCGCGAACACGGCCAGGTCGCAGAAGTTGGACCCTCGGCTGTGGCGAGGGTTCGGAGACGACTCTCCTTCCTGGATTCTGATAAATCGGTCGCTCTTGTAGAAGTCCCGGTACAAAGCGCGGAGGTCGGCCACCCCCATGGACTTCCGCAGACGGCAATAGGCCGTGCTGAGAATTCCCCGATTCATCGGGGCCAGGTGGGGCGTCAAGATCACCGTCATGGCTTCCGCCCGCTCCGCGACCGCCGCGCCCGGTCCTCCCCGGGTGGTTCGTCGGGCGAGGGCGCTCAGCTCTTGTTCAATCTCAGGGGTATGGCGATGCCGCCCGATCATGTACGCCTCGAGAGATTCGTGCGCTTCAGGAAAATGATAGGGAAGACTGGGGCTCCGACCCGCTCCTGAGATTCCGGACTTCGCGTCGATCACGATCGTGTGCGGGCGGATCAGACCCCCGGCCGCCAGCGGCGCGAGCTGTAAGATGGCCGCGGTGGCATAGCACCCGGGTGACGCGACCAAGCGGGCCGACCGGATCTCGTCACGGCGAAGCTCCGGCAGCCCGTAGACGGCTTTCTGAAGCAGGTCCGGGTAGGGGTGTGCGGTCTGATACCAGGTGGCATACGCCGTCGAACTCTTCAGGCGATAATCCGCGCTCAGGTCGACCACGCGTCGGCCGGCCGCCACGCAGGTGGCCACGGGGGTCAAGGATTGCGTATGGGGGAGGGCTGAAAACACGGCATCCGCACGCGTCGCGATCGCGTCGGGCGCCAGTGCCTCGAATGTCTGTGGGAGCACGGAAGCCAGGTGCGGGAAGACGGAAGACACGGGGCTCCCGGCGGATTTCTCCGATGTCACCGCGACGATGTCCATCCGCGGATGCCCCGACAGCAACCGTAGCAGTTCAGCGCCGGTGTACCCACTGGCGCCCAACACCGCAATCTTGATCGGCCCGCTCGATTTCACTGCCGAACCTCCGCCGCTCGGCGCTCAGCGCCGGATGCAGGACATAAAAAAGGGAAGGCCCCCGGGCCTTCCCTTTTTTCCTGTCCAGCCCAAGCCGTCAGCGTTTCGAATATTGGAAGCGTCTCCTGGCCCCTTTCTGCCCGTATTTCTTCCGCTCCTTCACGCGGGGATCGCGCGTCAGCAGCCCTTCCTTCTTGAGGGGCTCACGCAGCTCAGGGTTCATGGTGACCAGGGCTTTGGCGATCGCATGCCTGAGGGCGCCCGCCTGGCCGGAGGTTCCGCCGCCGCAGACCGTGGCTTGCACGTTGTACTTCCCGGCGAGACCCGTGACCTCCAGTGGAAACTGGACCACGCTTCTGAGCGTGGGCCTGGGGAAGTACTGCTCCAGGGTTCTGGCGTTCACGACCATTTCGCCGCTTCCCGGCGAGAGCCAGGCTCTGGCGATGGCGTACTTCCGTTTCCCGGTGGCATACGTGGCGACCGACATGGTTATGGTGCTCCCTTCATCCCGTCACACCCTCCCGACAGCTAGAGAACCACCGCTTCCGGTCGCTGGGCTTGATGGGGGTGCTCGGCCCCGGCATAGACCTTCAACTTTCTCGCCATCTGCTTGCCGAGAGAATTCTTGGGCAACATTCCCTTGATCGCTCGGCTGAGCAGCTCCGTCGGCCGCCTCGCGTGAAGATGCTCGGCGGTGATGGACTTGAGGCCGCCGGGATATCCGGTGTGATGGATATACGTCTTCGTTCTGAGCTTCCCTCCGGTGAGGGTGATCTTTTCCGCGTTGATAATGATCACATGATCGCCCGTGTCGACGTGCGGGGTGAAGGTCGGCTTATGCTTTCCCC
>JBOHOM010000220.1:0-10834 GCA_050731075.1 Nitrospiraceae bacterium | reverse complement strand
GTTTTCGTCAAGGCGGTGACGAACGGGAAAGAGCTTGGCTTCCGGCTGGACTGGATGGATCAGACTTTGAATAATACCGTGATCGGGCCGCAGGACTTCCGCGATCAGGCTGCCCTCCAGTTCCCGGTCAACACGTCAGGCGCGCCTCCGTTCCAGTGCATGGGCCAGTCCGGCGGGACGGTCAATATCTGGCGCTGGAATGCGGAATGGCAAAAGGACCTCGGCAAAGACAGTGCCGGGATTTGGGACGTTGACGATCAGTACCCGGGTATCTTCTGGGATTATTACTTTGAAGAGCCTGCTGGTGGCGTGACGTATCCTGACCGAATCGGGCGGAGCCTGGGCCCCTTCAATCCCGGTATTTGGTCAGGCAATATTCTGTCCGATCCGACGTTGCGCGTGAGCTCGGTCGAAGATCTCAACGCCAACGGGTTCAGCACGCTGACCACACAGGCCCACCAGGATGTGATCGGAAACGGCTTGTGGGAGCCGGCCGGGTCCATCAAGGGCGGGTGCTGTACCGGTCCCACCTGGAGGATCGTGGTGAAGCGGGGATTGACCACCAGTGATCCCAACGATGTCCAATTCAAAGCCGGCGCCTCGGTCCCGGTGGCGTTTGCGGTGTGGGACGGGGCCAACGTCGAGCGGAATGGCATGAAGGGGATCTCGACCTGGTTTACGCTGAAATTACCCTGAGGCACTCTTGCCCCGCCTAGGCCAGGGTCGTTGACCGGAGAAGGGTTCTTTTCCGGGAGACGGGAGCCTGACGAAAAGCCCCGAGTCATCCGTCGGTAGAGGCGGAGAGGTGATTCGGGGCTTTTTGCTGTCGGTCGTTGGCGATACGATGTTGCGCATCGGCGAGAAAGTCTCGCAAGCCTTCTCAAAATAAGTCGAATTTGCGCTTAGACACGGTTGCATTTGGAAGCTCGGAGGGTGTATAAAACACCGTAGACACCGGCTTGTGAAGCCATGTCCGAGCACACAGGCGTTCGACTTCCCTTATGAAAGTATCCCTCCTATTTCCGCCGACCTGGCACCCTTCCCAGCCCTACCTTAGCCTGCCCTCGCTCACCGGGTTCCTGGCTCAGGCCGGCATCAAGAATGTGACCCAGCGTGACCTCGGCATTGAACTGCTCGATACCGTCCTCACTCAACAGTACGGGGAGGAGGTGTATGCTCGGCTGGTGGCGAAGGCCAAAAAGCTCGAGCGAGAGCGGACCGGCGAGACGGGCCCGTCAAGCGCAGAGCATTACACGCGTGTGGTCGAGGCACTGGACCGGTTCCCGTACCTCATCGATCGGATCGAACCGGCCAAACACTCCCTGCGAGGGGAGGAATTCTACGAGCTCGAACGCTATCGCGAAGGTCTCTTTCTGATCGACAAGTGGCTGGAGCTGGTCTCGACGCTCTACTTTCCGACACGCATGACGGTCGTCGACAACCAGTTCAGCAGCTATTCCATCTATTCGTCGAAAGATATCGCGCGAGCGATCCGCGATGAAGAGCAGAATCCATACATTGAATTGATCAGGACGCACATCCTGCCCTCGATTCTTGCGGAGCAGCCTGATCTGGTCGGCGTGTCGATCACCGCGACCTCCCAGATCATCCCCGGTCTGACGCTCTGCCGACTCATCAAGGAGACGAGCCCTGCGGTCCATCTCACCATCGGCGGGAGTATCTTCACCCGACTGGTGGATAACCTGCGTCGGTGCGCCTCATTGTTTGACCTGACCGATGACTTCATCGTCTTCGAGGGAGAGACCGCTCTGCTCGAATTGATCAATCAGTTGGATGGCAAACGCGATTTTTCCAAGGTGCCGAACCTCATCTACCGACAGAACGGAAAAATCACGGTTAATCAGCCGTTTTACTCCGAGAATATCAACGAACTGCCCGCGCCGAACTATGACGGATTCCCTCTCGGACGGTACCTGGCGCCGGAGACGGTCCTGCCCGTTCAGTTTTCCAGGGGGTGCTATTACAAGGATTGCGCCTTTTGCGCCTTAACCCTCGATCACCAGAATTTCAGGCAGAAGGATCCGGGCAAGACGGCCGACGATTTGCAGATGCTCTCGGAGAAGTATCACACCCCCTATTTTTTCTTCACCGACGAATGCCTGGCGTTGTCCCCGACGAAGCGGTTGTGCCAGCAGATCCTCGGCAGAAACCTGCATATTCGATGGACCGCTGAGATGCGGTTTGAAAAGAACTTGTCGAGGGACCTGCTGACGCAGATGCGCGATGCCGGCTGCCTGAAGATCGTGTTCGGTCTCGAGTCGTTCAATCAGCGGGTGATGGATTTCATGAAGAAAGGCATCACGCAGGCCAGCGTCCGGCGCGTGACCGAAGACTGTCTGGATCTCGGCCTGGCGATTCATTGCTACATCATCGTCGGATTCCCCACGGAGACGGAGGAAGAAGCCCTCGAAACGAAGGACTTCATCGTCAGCAACACCCGCCTGCATGCCTCCTACGGCTTCTCCTGCCAGCCATGCCTGTTCGATCTGGAGAAAGAGGCCCCCATCATGAGCGATCCGGGCAGTTACGGAATCCGGCGCATCATGAGGCCTGTTTCAGAGGATTTGAGCTTGGGGTTCTTCTATGAAGTCCAGGAAGGGATGGCCCCGGAACAGGCGGAGAGGGTGTACCAGCATGTCTATGAAAAGGTGAGCGAAGTGGTGTGCGAGCTGCCGTTCAATTATTCGATGGCGGACGGTCTCTTGTATATCTCCCGGGCAAAGGCACAGGCCCAGAGGGTCCCGCAGCCCGCTGGTTCCTGAGTCGGGTTTACATTCAGGAGGGAGATACGTACTCCTCCCGGCGCAGACGCGGCCGTGAGCCGGTTGACGGGGTTGGATTCTTCTGGATATAATCCGACGCTCACACGTGCAGAACATGGGAAAAGGGGCTGTGCGGAATCATGGCAGGTTCGGAGGCGTTGGAGAAAGGGGGGGGGAGGGTTGAAGAGCAGGGGATGCTCTTCGAATACACGGTTAAGCTCCTCCAGTTAGCGGGGTTCCTCGAGCTCGTCCTCTATCGTCTCATCTCCCGACTCGGCATGCATCTGAGCAAGGTGGCGGAGAAGCACGAGTCGGTCCGCCTGACGTTCAAGGCCTTGTCTTCCATCGGGTTCACGCTGCTGAACTTCGTCTCGCTTCTTCTGTTTCTCGCCTTCTTTCTCCTGCTGTTCAACAAACTCCGGGCCGTCGGCGCCGGACGATACGACGGGCTGCTCATTCCGTCCACGTCGCTCCTCTTGGTCCTGACCGTGGCGTTTCTGGTGTTTCCTCCGGCGATGCTCGGGTCGGTGGTGTATAGCGTCGTGACCCTGGCCGTGCTGGCGATTCTGGTGTTCGAGTATCTCGTGACGCACCCGTTCAGGGCACAACGCGCGATGGGGTTGTGCTACTTCCTCGGGGTCACCGGATGGCTCTATTACCAGATTCTTTCCACCACCTACGGCCTTCTCGGTCTCGCGGCGGTCCCGCCGCTCGTTCATGAGATCAATCGGGCTGGAGAAGCCATGATGGTGGGGTCCAGCATTCTGGTCTTCTGGGCCTACGGGGGAACTCCCCTGTGGACCAGGAACAGACGCCAGCGGCGCAGGGCCGCGACGTTTGCGTTTGTCGGAGGCGGCGCCTTCGTCGGGCTCCTCTTCTTGGATTATTTTCTGGGGCTGTATGACCCGGCGTTGGCGGAGACTGTCCGAAAAGCCGGCGAAGGGATCGGCTGGATCTTTCAAATGGGGATGGGCTACACGTTCTATTTGCCCTTTGCGTTCTACGTGACCGGCCTGCTCTGCTGGGGGTACACCGTGGTGAAGTTGGTCACTCTCGGCCGGATGGCGGGCTTCGGCCTGGGGTTGATGTTTATGGCCGGCTATGCGCTCCAGCTTTCGCATCTGTCCCTGATGGTCGTGCTGGGACTGATGCTCCTCAACCTGGACCGACGACGGCCGGTGGCCGTGCTTGGCGAGCCGCCACAAGAGAGCCGGCTCGCCACGACAGGGTCGCCGATCCTCGGTGAACAGACGTAAGCCACGACAGTAGGCACAGGCGATGGGTGAACAGGACGTCACGAACCCGACCGAGCAGGGCGGCGCGACCGTTGAGCAGCCGGAGCTGCCCCTTACGCCCGACGAGGAAATCGCCGAGCTGGAGAAGCTGCTGGGGACGGAGCCGGATGATTTTCAGGCTCGCTGCCGTCTCGGTGAGCTGTATTTCAGCAAAGGACGGCTGGACGATGCGCTGACCGAGGTCAAAAAGTCGATCGAGATGGCGGAGGGCCTTCGGGTTGAAATGAACCGCTCCCTGGCCATGTACTATTCGAACCTCGGGACCATCTATGCGACGAAAAGCATGGTCGAAGAAGCGGAAGCGCAGTTCAAGCGAGCGCTCGAGCTCAATTCCGGCGACGTCTTAGCCCTCTTCAACCTCGGACGCGTCCATTCTGAAAAGCGGCAATTCTTGGAGTCCAAGACCTATTACGAGCGGCTGGTCGAGGCCACTCCCGAAGATCCCATCGCCTGGTACAACCTCGCAGGGGTGTATGTCGAGCTGGATAATCCGGCTGTCTCCGATTACAACACGATCGACATGGCGATGCAGTGTTACCTGCGCACCCTCGAGCTGGACCCCAAGCATTTAGAGGCCAGCTTCAAGTTGATGGACATCGCGCTCAACCACAAGAAGATCGACCTCGCCATCAAAGTGATGGAAGACGCGGTCGAGCACAATCCGGATGAGCCGCTGGTCCATTACAACTTGATCAACGCGTATGAGAAGTGCAAAATGTTCGAGCAGGCCGAACAGGCCAGGAAACGGCTGAAGGACCGCTTCGCCAAGCGAGCGAAGGACCCAGGCAAGACCTAAGCGAAGGGGAGCAAGCGACCATGTTTGGGAGTATCGGGTTTACCGAGCTGATTCTGATCCTGTTCATCGTCTTGATCATTTTCGGGGCGGGAAAACTTCCCCAGCTTGGAGAGGGACTCGGGAAGGCCATCAAGGGATTCAAGAAGTCTGTTCACGAGGCGGACGCCATCGAGGCGGAGGCGCAGGCCCAAGCTCAGGCGCAAGTGGCGGAGGCCCCCCAGGGCCAGGGGACGCAGATCCCTGCACAGGCCGGAGCGGCTGCGCCACCGGCGGAGGCGTCACCGGCGGGACAGCCGGCGGCGACGATGCCGCCTCCCTCGAACGGGTAAGAGACCGGCACAGCCTTCTCCAGCGCCGCTGTCCGAGTTGTCCGACCAAGTGGTGATGCTGAGCCATAGCACTGTGGGCCGGAGGGAGTCAAGATGGGAACCGGGGTCGAATTAGGCGTCGGGTATATTGAAACATTCGCCGGGAACGGCAAGGCCCGGAGCACCGGGGACGGCAAGCCGGCCGCCAAGGCAGGCATTCCTCTTCCGGTCCATGTCGCGGTGGACAAGGAGGAACGCTACCTGTACTTCGCGGAGTCCGGGTCGGATCGGG
The DNA here is from genome assembly GCA_050731075.1 of Nitrospiraceae bacterium. Lineage (GTDB taxonomy): Bacteria > Nitrospirota > Nitrospiria > Nitrospirales > Nitrospiraceae > 40CM-3-62-11. Next base: position 5,360 of record JBOHOM010000220.1, on the reverse strand, counting down.
TGCGGCGGGTGGACTTGAAAGAAGGCACGCTCCACAATTTCGCGGGCATCGGGGAGACCTGCTACAGCGGTGATGGCGGGCCGTGCGGCGAGGCGGGGTTGTATCTTCCCCTCGGAGTCGCATTTGACTCTCACAATGATCTCTACATCTGTGACTCGGGCAGCAATCGGATTCGGAAAGTCGACCACGAGACCGGCATCATTACCACCGTGGTCGGAACGGGGCAGTGGGGATTTAATGGAGATGGATCGGCCTTGGAGGTCAATCTGACCTATCCGGCCGGCATCACGTTTGACACGCACGACGTGATGTTCATCGTGGACACGCAAGCCCATCGAATTCGCCAATACGATCCGCGCACGGGCCGGGTGACGACGCTTGCCGGAACGTGGTCGGCTGAGGATGATGCGCGTGAACAACCCCTGGTGGCGAGGAATCTGGTCGTCCTGTCCGGGGATTCCATCGGCATCGATTTCAGCGATGACCACGGGTGGCTGAGACCTGAATGCTCCGACGGCCTGGACCTGTCGCTCTACCTGGATGACGGCCGGCCGGCGTTGGAAGCGAGACTCTACGATCTGGTCGGGATCGCCCTGGATAGTCGTGGAGATCTCTACGTCGTCGATAAAGGGAGCAACCGTGTGCGGAAAATCGATCGCACCACGGGGATCATCTCCACGGTGGCGGGGGTGTGCCGCTACGGGTTCGACGGAGACGATAAACTGGCCGTGAAATCGATGCTGCATGCCCCTGAATCGGTGGTGTGTGACCCGTCGGACAACCTGTACATCTCCGATACGATGAATCATCGGGTGAGAAAAGTTGACGCCAAGACCGGAATCATCGCCACGGTGGCGGGCAACGGCGACAGCGGGTACGAGGACAAGAACATGGGTGGGTGCGGCATGGCCAGATTTGTGGCCAAGGAAGCGGCCGGGATGATCAAGCATGGCGACGGCAGTCCGGCGATGGAAGCGGTGGTGAATTCGCCGGCCGGGTTGGCCTTTGACTCTCAAGGATGCCTGTACGTCTGCGAGCGCGGCGAGAACAAGATCCGACGAGCCAAGTTATGGTAAGCTTCGGCGGCAGAGTCGTTCATGCGAGCGATGATAAAGAGTGACGCGACGTTCACGCGACAAGGGGCTGAGCACAATCATATGGGGCTTCGGTATGACACGAGTGGAGCCGTTGGGCCTCCGGTCTCATTCCATCATCTCTCTTCTGGCAGGCTTGCTGATCAGCGCTCTCCTTCTGGGGTGGTTGGGCATTCCGGTCGTCAGCTCTGAGGGAATGTTCATCCGATCCCATCTGATGACGGGCGAGGTCCCCTCCGCGCCTGATGATCCGGCGTGGGACAAGGTCCCGCCCATGACGCTGCCCCTCAGCGGTCAGGTGATCACCCGGCCCTCGTGGCCGGAACCGTCGGCGCGGGCCTTGGTGGTCCGCTCGGTTCACAACGGCACCGAGATCGCGTTCCTCCTCGAGTGGCAAGACAACACCAAGAACGACCGGTTGTCGCCCGGCACGTTCCGGGACGGGCTGGCGCTCGGACTGCCGCTGGGAGATGCGCCGGCCTTCTTCTGCATGGGACAACTGGACCACTACATCAACATCTGGCATTGGAAAGCCGACTGGCAGAGCGATATCGACCGGAGGGCCGCCAGATCCACGGAAGGGAAACGAGAGGGCGGGGAGGTCCGCCGGTTCGAGGTCATCCCGAGGCGCGCCTCCTCCGTGGAGGATCTGGTCGGAGGAGGCTTCAGCACGCTCACCACGAAGGTGGCCCAGGGTCGGGTCCAGGGGAATGCCACGTGGAAGGACGGTGTGTGGCGTGTGGTGATGAGAAGGCCGCTGGCCAGCGCTGATCCGGAAAACGAAGCCAGGTTGGAGCCGGGCCGTCTGCAGGCCATCGCGTTCGCGGTCTGGAACGGAGAAAACAAGGAACGCAACGGTCAAAAGGCAGTGGCCCCGTGGTACCAACTCTCGATTGATCCGGTTGCGAAGCTGTGATGGTCGGGGCGCGGGCGTACGGCCGCGTGACCCTGGCCGCACGTTGGATCGGTGTTCGGGCGTAAATGGGAGGTGGGTGGGTCTCACACATGCGAGCGCGACGAAGAGCCCTCCCGGCGGGTAGGGCTTTTTTTATGTATCTCATTCTGTGGGGATGCGCGGTCTGTCTTGTGGGTCCGCTCTTCGCAGGCACGGACGACAAGATGAACGAGGCCGAGGCGAAGCGCCTCGGCGAACAATTCGGCATTGTCGTGGATTCGGTCGACGAGGAAATTCGCAAAGAGTTGAAGATGCAGAAGGCGGAGGGGGTCGTCGTCTTCGAAGTCATCGGGGGGACTCCTGCTGATTCGGCCGGAATCAAAGTCAGGGCGGTGATCAAAGAGATTGACAAGGTCGAAGTGAGGAACTTGAAGGACTTCGGCCTGGCATTAAAGCGCGTTATCTCCACCTGTAATTTTACCGTGGGGACCTACGAGCCTGCGGATCCAGACACCCAAGGGGTGGCGGGCATCCTGAATTTCCATTTCGTTCCGTGCGTGAAGGACTAATCTGAAGGCCTGGACGGGCCTTCGGGGAGCAGCATGGGAAGGGTGATCATTCTGGCGGGCGGAGTTCTTCTCGTGCTCTTCGCCGGCTTGAACACCGTGTATCGGGACCAGGCGGCCGCTCAGAAAGCCGATAGCCAGGCATCGGGCGATTGGGTGGCTGAGATCGAAAAGATCTTCATCCGATCGGAGGATTGCAAACAGTGTCATGACCGGCACTACGAGGAATGGAAGGGGATGCGAGAGCAGACCCCTGATCTCAAAACCTTTGGCCGAATCGATGCCGCCCTCCTCCACGGCACTTCCTTAGATTCACCAGTCTTCAAAACGGTCCTCGGCCTCTGGCTCCAGACGAACCCGACTCCCGCGCAGCGAACGCAGTGCTTGTCGTGCCATGCGCCGGTCGTCACGGTCTTTCCTCAATATGCGGATAAGATCAGCGGCCAAGTCCTGTCCGGGAAGGTCGAGGTCGAGGGCATTGGATGCGCGTCCTGCCATCTAATCAACGCCGTGTCGGAAACCGCCGCCCCGCCGCCTACGTTCAAGCTCAAGCCGGGGAAAGTGCTGTACGGGCCTTACGCCGAGCCGGAGGAGAACTTGGTCCACCCCTCCAGCCAGTCCGATCTGTATCGAGGCGCCAACTACTGCACCGCCTGTCACTTCGATAAGGTCAAGGATGTCACGCGTCGGGACCTGCCCGGTGAGATCCTGCAAGGGACCATCTGTCAGGATTGCCACATGGAACCCTCGACCGGGAGCTCGACCTCCAAGCGTGGAGCCCTGACCCGCTCGATCGGGCGCCACTGGTTTCGGGGAGTCGTGATTCCCGGCCTCTTGATTAAGAATCGCAACCTGCAGGCCGAATGGATGCCTCGGCTGGATCTCGAGCTCAAGAAATCCCCGGCCGCGGTCGAGGGCACGATCCTCGTCCGAACCGGCAGCCTGCCTCACAGTTTTCCGGATGGTGACCCGGTGCTGAAGCAGTTTTTCCTCACGATCGTGCTCAAGGATGCCCAGGGTCAGGTCCTGGCGACTGAACAGAAACGGTTCGGGTTGTCATACGACCAGATTCTCCGCGGGCCCATTCCGGACCCTCTGATTAAGGGGGGAATCACCACGCGTGTTCCAATCTCCCTGCCATTGGCTGCAGAGGCCACCCCGGCCTCTGTCGAGGCGTTGCTGACTTATGCCCTCATCCCTGAACCTGACCCCAAGCTCAAGGAAAAATATCTGGCTGCGCTCAAGACAGACAAGGAAAGGGCGGAGGCGAATAAGCTGATCCAGGAATACGCTCTGCCGCGCGTCCTGACGTTCAGAACGAAGACCTTATAACGATTCATACATCGTGCTGTCGGTGCCGAGGCTCCCTGTGAGGGAGCCGGAAGGGACGTTGGAGCCGTGACGCGACTGAAAGACATCGGGACGACTGTCGCCGTGGTCCTGGTCTCCCTGTCCGTGATGACCCTTGGGAGCGTGTCACACCTCAGCCGGGCCCAAAATTCGACGCAACCGAAGGAGCCCCTGGAAAAGGTGTTTCCCCATTCGAACAAGTGCAAGCGCTGCCACGAACGGGTGTTCGAGGAATGGGAAGCGTCGCCATTGTCCCGCTCCATCCACTCTCCGGCATTCCGCGCGTCGCTGGAGGCGTATTTGGCCTTTTCCGGTCGGAAGGACCCGGGGATGTGTTTGCGGTGCCACGCGCCTCATATCAACGTCTACGAGGATCAGGCGCCGGCCTTTATCGAACAGGTGCGGTCAGGGGATCCCGCCATCGACGGCGTCGCGTGTTCCCAATGTCATCTGATTGAACACGTGGACCGGACCAAACAGCTCCCGAAGATCAAGTATGCCCTGGGGAAAACGCTCTTTGGTCCGTATAAAGATTTTGTGCCCAACAAGGCGCACGAGTCGAAGGACCTCGACCTCTTCCGGAAATCGAATCTCTGTTTGAACTGCCACTTTGCAGTGCCTGCTGCGGCCGATCTGGGCAAGAGCAACGACCTGCTGGGACCGTGGGAGAGCAGTCAGGCGACCAAATCCGGCAAGGAGTGCCAGACCTGCCACATGCCTGAACAGGTCGGGGAATCCGCCAACGGCGAGAACAAACGGAAAGTCGCCAATCACACGTTTCCCGGGCGAATAGGCAAGCTCAGACAGGAGGCGGCCAAGCTTGAAGTCGAGACTGAAGTGAAAGGCGATCAGTCAAAGGTGACCGTGACCGTCCAAAGCCTGGTTCCCCATAACCTTCCGACGACGCATCCGGCCTGGGCCCGCATGGTGCTGGATCTGACCATTCGGGGGAAGAATCTGAACAAGGTCTTTGGCGAGCAACGGGTCTACGGACGGGTCTTCGCCAACGCCAAAGGGCAGAAGTCCTCTTTCGACTTTGAGGCGACCAAGGTTCTGGAAGATACGGTCCTCAAGCCGGAAGAAACCAGGAGGGAAACCTTCGCGTTTCCAACGCCCAAGGATACGCGCTCCTTTGACGTCGAGGCATCGTTAAGCTATGCGCCGGTGGCGGGACCGCCGGCTTTTCTCCAGCGAATTGAAGCGGAGTCCTCGAAAGGGGCCCAAGATCCCGTGTTCCAGCCCATCCCCATCGTGAAGCGGACCGTGAACGTGCCGTTGAAATGACATCGGAGAAGCAGGAGGGCGGGAGACCGGCTATTCGCTGGCAATGGTCGAGCCCGGTGATTTGACTTTGAAGATCTGAATGGCCGAATAGATATTCTTTGCCGGCTGGTTCAGGATCAGCTCCGAGTTCGTGATGTGCGTGTCGATCAACTCGAAAGGCCCGCCGCTGTA
>JBOHOM010000219.1:0-5165 GCA_050731075.1 Nitrospiraceae bacterium | reverse complement strand
TTCTCGTCGTATGGATCCCGCCGGAAGGCGGTGTGGGCCATCAGCAGATGGCGATGGACCAGGAACGCCAGGGTCCGCGTTTCCTGCTCATCAAACCCCAGGCGGGCGGCGGTCTCCTCGGCAAGGGCCCGTCCCACCTCGCTATGGTCCTGCTCCCGTCCTTTCCCGAGGTCATGCAACAGAATCGCCAAGTGGAGGAGGTCCTTGCGCCGGATCTCCTGGTACACCTCACCGAGGATCCCCTGCTCCTGCGCCAACGCCTCCGCTTTCGCGACCGCCAGCAGGCTGTGCTCGTCCACCGTGTACTTGTGGTACTGATTGAACTGCATCAGGCCCCGGACCGTCGCGAACACCGGGATCAGCTTTTCCAGGAGATGAGCCCGGTGCATCGCCTCGAGCGTGCCGGCCACTGAGCCCGGTCCGGAGAGGATCTTCAGAAAGATCCGGCTCACCTCCGGCGTGCGGAACGATTCGTCCGGGACAGAATCCACGGACCGATGGATTTCGTCGAGCAGGTGGGTGTCGATCGTGAGACGCCGGGACTGCGCGACATGAAAGAGCCGGAGCAACAAGACGGGGCTGTCCAGCACGCGATTGCGGAGCTCCGTCGGGACCGTCAGGCGTGGCCCGGCCACCACGAAGTGTCCCTCCACACGCGGGGCCGGCAGCAGCCGGACCAGCCGGCGCCACACGGACACGCGCCGGCAACGATCCACAAACCGGGCACACCGCTCGTGGACTCCCATCGTATGCCGGTAGTACTGCTGCATGAACTGTTCGACCGCCAGCATATCCGGCCGATCCTGGAAGCCAAATCGCTCCGCCAACCGCACTTGTTCATCGAAGGTGAGGATCTCCTGCGCATTGCCGGCGTGCACGTGGAGCAACGCCCGGACACGCCACAGAAATTCCCTGGCCTCGAGCAGGGCCTGGTAGTCCTGACGCGAAAGAATACCCCGGTCGGCGAATTCCTGCAGGGTGGCCGCCTGGTACCTGGCCATTCCCGCCCACTGCAGCACATGCAGGTCACGCAGGCCGCCTTTACTCTTCTTCACATTCGGCTCGAGCAGATACACCGTCTCACCGAACTTCTCATACTCCCGCCGCCGCTCCGCGATCTTTCGCTCAATGTAGCGGTCCGCCCCCTTCGCGACCACCCGCCGAAGGTACCGGCGCTGGAAGTCCTGGAAGAGATCGGGGCTGCCAGCCAGAAAGCGGGCTTCCATCATCGACGTCTGAATGGTGACGTCGGTCGCGGCCAGCTCGATGCAATCCTGGATAGTCCGGACGCTGTGGCCCACCTGGAAGCCGACGTCCCACAGGTGGTGCAGGACCTGCCGGGACAGGGACTCAACCGATGAGCCGGCCTCAGGCCGGAACAAAAACATGATGTCGATGTCCGAGTAAGGAGCCAGCTCTCGCCGGCCATATCCTCCCAGTGCGACCAGGCAGCTGTGCTGGAACCCGGCCGTCACCGCCTCCGCGCCGGTTGTCCGCACCGCATGCCGATAGCGGCCGATAATGAGCCCATCGACCAGCTCCGTGAGAGCCGCCATCACCTGGGCGCCCGAGGCCCCGCCCAAGAGCCGTTGATGAATGACCTGCCGCTGTTCAGCCAGGGCGGCGGTCACGGCCCCGATCGCGCCGTCCTGCAGAAGCCCGGCAGCGGTCTCGCTGTCTGGAAGAGGGGTCACAGCGCGCTTTCCCCCGTTTCGCCCGTGCGGATGCGGACGGCCTCGCCAAGGTCCCGCACGAAGATCTTCCCGTCCCCGATGCTGCCCGTCCTCGCGGTGCGCGTGATGGTCTCGATCACGCGCTGGACCTGGTTATCCGCCACGGCCACCTCGATCTTCACCTTGGGCACAAACTCGATGGTGTACTCGGTCCCGCGATAGGTTTCCTTGTGCCCCTTCTGCCTGCCAAACCCCTTGACCTCGGTCACGGTCATCCCCTGGATGCCGATCTCGAGGAGGGCATCCTTGACTTCATCCAGCTTGAACGGTTTGATGATGGATTCGATTAATTTCATACCTGCTCCCTAAGCAAATAGCGAACAGCTCGTAGCGAGTAGCCGGAGCCTGCCCTTGGCTATTTGCTCCTTGCTGCGCACGGCTCGCTTTTATGAATAGGCGCGCTCATTATGCTGGCTCAGATCCAGCCCCACCGCCTCCTCCTCCGACGAGATTCTCAACCCGATCAGACCGTTCACCAGTTTGAGGATGATGGACGTCCCGACAAAGGAGAACAACGCCGCGGCGCTAGCCGTGACCGCCTGAATGCCGAGCTGGCCCGGATTGCCGAAGAAGAGGCCATCCCCGCCGGCGGGATTGATCAGCCTGGAGGCAAACAGCCCGACCGCCAGGATGCCGACGATCCCCCCGATCCCGTGGATGCCCACGACATCGAGCGTGTCATCATAGCCGATCCTTCCTTTCCAGACAATCGCGACGTAGCTGAGCAATCCCGCCGCCAAGCCGATCACGATCGCCCACAGGGGCCCCACGAAGCCGGCGCCAGGGGTCATGCTGGCCATGCCGCCCACCGCCCCGCTGATCACGCCGAGGACAGTGGGTTTCCCGCGGTGCAGCCATTCGATGACCATCCAGGTCAGCGCCGACGTTGCCGCGGCCGTATGGGTCGCCACAATGGCCCCCCCGGCGACCCCATTCGCTCCCAGCGCGCTCCCACCGTTGAATCCAAACCAGCCAAACCACAGGAATCCGGTTCCCAGCAGGGTAAGCGGGAGGTTGTGCGGCGCCATATACTCGGATCCATAGCCGCGTCGCCGTCCCAGCGCGAGCGCACAGGCGAGCGCGGCCGCCCCGGAACTGATATGCACGACCGCACCACCCGCAAAATCCAGCGCTCCGAGGCTCCTCAGCCAGCCGCCGCCCCAGATCCAATGCGCCAACGGGCAATAAATAAAGATGGACCAGAGGACCGTAAACAGCACGAGCGCGCTGAACCGCATGCGCTCGGCAAAGGCCCCGGTAACCAACGCCGGGGTAAACGCCGCGAACATGAGCTGGAACATCATGAAGGCCACATGCGGGATGGTTGGACCGTAGCGTGGATTGGGCTCACCGCCCACACCGCTCAGCCCGGCCCAGGCCAGTCCTCCGATGACCCCGCCGCGATCGGGTCCGAAGACCAGACTGTACCCAAACAGGACCCAAATCAGGCTGACGAGACAGAGAATCACGATACTCTGCATGATCGTTCCCAGCGCGTTCTTGCTCCGTACCAGTCCCCCGTAAAGCAGCGCCAAGCCAGGCGTGATCATGGCCAGAACGAGAGCCGACGAGACCAGCACCCAGGCGGTGTCCCCGCTGTCGACTCTCGGCGCGACCGGCATCGGCGGTGCCCCCTGCGCCCACGCGCCAGTGATCCAGAAGCCGGTCCCTGCCACGGCCGCCAGACTGGCGATCCAGTATCGCGTTACGGTCGTCACCGTGCTCTCCTTCTCAAGATCGTCGAACCAGGACCGGGAGCCTGGGAGGAGCCAGACCCCGGTCCTTGGACGTTCAGCTGGTCCGGTACCCGTTCGTGATCGGCATCCGGCGGTCTTTGCCGAACGCCCGGTGCGTGATCTTGATCCCGATCGGCGACTGACGCCGCTTGTATTCGCTGCGATCCACCATCGCGATCACCCGCGCCACCGTGTCCCGCTCGAAGCCCATGTCCACAATCTCCTCCGGAGCCCGATCTTCCTCCACATAGGCCTTCAGGATCGGATCCAGGATTGAATATGCGGGGAGGGTGTCCTCATCTTTCTGGTCCGGCTTGAGCTCAGCCGACGGTGGGCGGTCGAACACGCGTTTGGGAATCACCGCCGTCTTGTCTCTCCGGTTCCGCAAGCGCGCCAGGTCGTAGACCATCGTTTTCGGCACGTCCTTGATCACCGCAAACCCCCCCGCCATGTCGCCATACAGGGTCGCGTATCCCACGCTCATCTCGCTTTTGTTTCCCGTGGTCAACACCAGATGCCCGAACTTGTTCGAGATCGCCATCAGGAGGTTCCCGCGGATGCGCGCTTGGAGGTTCTCTTCGGTCGTGTCAGGCGCGGTGCCCTCGAACGAGGACGCGAGCGCGTCGCCATAGGACGCGAAGGTGTCGGTGATCGGAATGGTGCGCACCTGCACACCCAATCGGCGCGCGAGTTCCGCGACATCTTCCCGGCTTTCCCGGGATGTGTAGGGGGACGGCATGAAGACGCCCAGGACCTGAGCCGGCCCCAGCGCATCCGCCGCGATGACGGCCGTGAGCGCGGAGTCGATCCCCCCGCTCAACCCGATCACGACCCGTCGAAACCCGTTCTTCCCGACATAGTCACGCACGCCGAGGACGAGGCCGCGATACACTTCCTCCAACGGCTCCAGCGGGACCCCGCCGGCCATCACCGCACGCGCGCGCTTTTTCGGCACGTACGGTTCCGAGACCACCACGCGCTCGACGGCCCCTGCGGCTCTCCCGGCCAGCCACTTCTTCCGCCCGTGCGCCATCCTCGCCCTCGCGACCGCATCCACGTTCAGGTCAGCCACGACGAGGTCCTCTTCAAAGGCCTTGCCGCGCGCGATCACCTCGCCGGTCTGGTCCACGATCAGGCTGTTCCCGTCGAAGACCAGCTCATCCTGGCCTCCCACCATGTTCGTATAGGTGACGATGACGCCGTTATCCCTGGCCCGGGTGGCCAGCATCTGCTCACGAAACCGGCTCTTGCCCATGTGGAACGGGGAGGCGTTGATGTTCACGATCAGTTCAGCGCCGGCGGCCGCCTGAGCGCGGGTCGGTCCCTCCGGCAGCCAGATGTCCTCGCAAATGTTCACCCCCAGCGCCGTGCCGTTCAGGACCACAATCGGGATCCGCCGGCCCGGGTGAAAATAGCGGCTCTCATCGAACACGCCATAGTTCGGCAGGTACCACTTGCAATAGGTGGCCACCAGCCTGCGATCGGCGATGATGGCCGCCGCATTGTACAGCTCATGCCGACCGGCCGGCACGACCATCGGATGGTCCGGCTTCAACTGAGAGACACCGCCTTCTCCCACATACCCGACCACGGCCGCCAGACCCTGACACTGGCGGATCACCTCGTCGAGCGCCCGGTGGTTGTCCTTGAGGAAGGCCGGCTTCAGGAGGAGATCCTCAGGCGGGTAGCCCGTGAT
>JBOHOM010000218.1:0-3278 GCA_050731075.1 Nitrospiraceae bacterium | reverse complement strand
GACCAGGGGGTGGGCTTTCATGGGTCTCTAAGACGGACCAGCCATCCGGCGCGCGCGCCGGATGGCTGGCCGGTATGGCCGGCAGGGGTCACAAAGACCTAGCCCTTCTTGCCGAAATAGTGGTTATAGGCCATGCGCGAGCTGACCTGGGTGTCGAGATACCACTTCACCGCTCGCTCAGCGAACTTGCGTTGCGACTCGGCGATCTCCTTGAAAAACGGGTTCTGCGCCGAATACTTCTCGAGGACCTGGTCGAAGATGTCGAGCTGCTTCTGTAGCACCGAATCCGGGGTCTTGTAGAACCTGACCTTGTCCTTAGTCTGCAACTCGATATAGTCCTGCGAGTAGCGCTGGATCGCCTTCCACGACATGTCGGCCGAAGCCGCATCCACGGCGTACTCGATCATGTACTTTATCCTCGCCGGCAGGCCGTCGAACTTGGTCTTGTTGAACGTGATCTCGAACTGCTCGGCGTTCTGGTGGTAGCTCTGCAACATGCAGACCTTGGAGACGTCGGCGAAGCCGAGGATGCGGTCGGAGGTGGCGTTGTTGAACTCGGCGGCATCGAGGAGTCCCCGGTCCATTGCCGGCACGATCTCAGCACCGGGCAGCGCGTTCACCGCCGCCCCCATGCCCGTGTAGAGGTCAATCGAGATCCCCACGGTGCGGAACTTGAGCCCCTTCAAGTCGTCGGGCTTGGTGACCGGCTTCTTGAACCAGCCGAACGGCTGGGTCGGCATCGGGCCGTAGGGGAAGGAGACGACGTTGGCGCCGATGGCCGCGTAGATCCTGTTGAGCAGCTCCTTGCCGCCGCCGTACTTGTGCCAGGAGAGCAGCATGTTGGCATCCATGCCGAAGGCGGGACTCGATCCCCACATCGCCAGGGCGTTTTGCTTGCCGTAGTGGTAGACGAGGACGCCGTGGCCGCCGTCGAGCGTGCCCTTCGAGACCGCATCGAGGAGTTGGAAGGCCGGCACCACCGCGCCCGCGGGCAGCACCTCGATCCTCAGGTCGCCGCCGGTCATATCGTTGACCTTATGGGCGAAGTCGAGCGCGTACTCGTGGAAGATGTCCTTGGATGGCCAGGTGCTCTGCCAACGCATGGCGATCGGCCCCTGCGCCTTGACGACCATAGGGAAGCCGAGGGTCACCGCCCCCCCTGCAGCCACCGCGGCGGCCTTGAGGACGTCGCGTCGTGAAACGCGCTGGGACTTTTCCTGCCTGCCTGTCTTTTGTTCGCTCATGCCTCCTCCTCCTCTCCGGTGGGGCCGAAGATCCGGCGACGGGACAGCGTCGTCCCGCCCTCGGTCTCACGGCGGGTCCTTTCCGCCCGACCTTCCTACTCCCGCCTCGCGGTTGCAGGCCGAGCAGGAGAGTCGAAGAAGTAAAATGCTGTTTGGATGGCGTCGATCGATCATGCTACCGTCCCGATCGGATTGTCAAGCGTTTTTTCTTGATTCCGCGATGCGAAAATGCCCACTGGACCCCGGGCGAGGAGGGCAGGGGCAAGGGTCCATCGGGCGCGGGATGCTCAACAGGAATGCTTCTTCAGTTCGTCAATCTCGAGGATCCAAAGATTGAGGTGGACCTGCGGATCGCCCAGGTGATAGTAGAGCCTTTGCGACGTCCGGAAACGCAGCGTGACCTCGCCGGAGGACGCGGTGAGGAGGATGGGATTCTCCCCCTGGGGATTGTCGGCGAGCCATGCCAGCGGCGGACCGTCCTCCTCTGGGCTCTCGATCCGATACCGAAACCGGATCGCGGTGGTACCCCGGGGCACCGCCTGGGAAAGATCCATCTCTCTAAACATCTTGCCGCCCCTGCCTTGCGCCACGATGGCTGCTCGGGGTCACCGCTCTCTGCGGTGTTACACGGGTGGCGGTATTGACCCCCGGTAGGCCGCGTCGAGCAACTCCATGGGGTGGAGGACCCGAATGTTCAGGCCTCGCTCCTTGAGGCCCTTTTCAATCTGGAAGGTGCAGCCCGGATTCGCGCTGACGACCGCCTCAGCCCCCGTCTCTTGAATCCGATCGAGCTTCCGGTCCAGGAACTTCCGGGCCAGGTCCGGTTCAAGGAGATTATAGACCCCGGCACTGCCGCAACAGAAGTCCGACTCGGCGAGCTCGACCAGCTGGACGCCGGGAATCGCTTTCAGGATCTTTCTGGGTTGGTGCCGAACCTTCTGGCCATGCGCGAGATGGCAGGCGTCGTGGTAGGTGACCTTGAGTTTCAACTCGTGCAGGCGGCCGTTGAGATCGGCCTGGGCGATCAACTCCGACGCATCTCGCACCTTCTTACTGAAGGCTTCGGCCTTTTCGCGGTAACCCGGATCGTTGTGGAGAAGCTCCCAGTACTCCTTCATGACCGATCCGCACCCCGCCGCGTTCACGACGATGAAGTCGATGCCAGCTCGCTCGAAGACGTCGATGGTCTTGCGGGCAAAACCTTTCCCCCTTTCCCGTTCTCCCTCGTGTACGAGGAGCGATCCACAGCACCCCTGATCCTGAGGAATCACCACGTCAAACCCGTTCTCGGCTAAGACTCGCGCCGTGGCCGCATTGACCTGCGGCAGGAAGAAACGCTGGACACAGCCCGTGAGGAGTCCCACGCGCCCCCGCTTGGCGCCCTTGGCACGCATCACCTCCGGGAGCTCCTGGCGCATCCGCTGGTCTGGAATCGGGGGTAAGAGGGTTTCCATCTTCCCCAGGCGCCCAAAGAGACTCAACACTCCTGAGGCCCGGGCCAGGGTCTGCAGGCCGGAACGCTGGTAGAGACGAAGCAAGGTGGTGAGCGTGCCCATGCGCCTCAAGTCGGTAAACGTATGAAGGATAAAATTGCGGAAGCGGCGCTCCGCGGGTGGGTATTGGTAGTTCCGCTCGATCTGCCCCCTCGCCGCCTCCATAATGAAGCCGAACTTGACGCCGGAGGGACACGCCGTCTCGCAGGCGCGACACAGGACACAGAGATTCATGTGCTCAACGAACCTCGACGTGATTTTCGCCTTTCCCTCGTCCACCGCCCGCATGAGATAGATCCGGCCACGCGGGTTGTCCATTTCGTTTCCCAGGACAAGGTAGGTGGGGCACGTGGGGAGACAAAAGCCACAGTGCACACAGTCCAGGTAGATCTCACTGGCGGGTGGATCGATGTGGTCGAACCCGCTCGTGCGGATCTTCTCTGTCGCTGGCTGCCCCATCTTAAATTCCCCCTACAAACCGTCCCGGGTTCAGGATCCGCTGTGGATCGAACTGCTCTTTGAGCCCGCGCATCAGAGGAAG
>JBOHOM010000217.1:0-6761 GCA_050731075.1 Nitrospiraceae bacterium | reverse complement strand
CTTCCGAGGCACCCACACGGGACCCTCGGTGAAGGAAAACCCGGTCGCCATCTTCTCGAGCCTGGCCGTTGGGGAGACGATGGCGTCCAAGGCGGGATCCACCCGAACCACCTGGCCGCCCCATTCGCGTACTTCCTCGAACCGGGAAGCCTTGTAGAAATCCAGTGTGGCGGAGCGTACCCAGATGAAGTTGCCGGGCGGGTTGGAGAGCGGCCCGTTGGCTCCGAGGATCGCAAGCTGGATGCGTTGACCGGGTTTGACATTCTGGCCGACGATCAGCCGATTCGGGGCGTTGAATCCCTTGACCAGATGGCCACCGGCCTGTCCGAGCACCAGCGGCAGCCTGCCGTCCACCCAGACCTCCGCATAGTCATCGATCACGATCTCGAAAACGACCGTGGAGCCGGCGGGATCGAAGGCGCCGATCCGCTCAGGGATGGTTACGTTGACGCGATACCAGTTGAAGCAGAGCCGGCCAGTCGAGCGGCGCGTTTCCAACCCCGGGGCGTCAATCGCCTGCCAGCCTGAATCATCGAAGTCCGCGGCGCCGGCATGCGGGATCAGGTCGTGCGTGCGGTTCGGCGGGCCGCTGGGGCCGAGATCGGGCCCGGGGCTCTTATGGTCCACTTCGATGATCTGGGCATCGCGATACCGCCACTGGCCTTTGACCAGCCGAACGCCCTCGTCGGTCATCACGTCGATCACCGCGTCCGGCCGCTGCTCCACCACATGCTGCCGCGCGTAGGCGGTCGTCCCGAAGGCGCCCGCAGCCAGCAAGAACGTGCCGACCCCGACCAAAATTGGCGCCGGACTTCCAAATTTTTCTCGGCTTCTCCCAGGCGCGGCACCGTTGCGCTGGGCTCTACTGCGCGCCTCCACCGAGCACATGATTCCTGCCTCCTCTTGGATGTCCCATGTGCGCGGTGCGCGAGCACGGAGGCCGGCGCAACCGCGCTGCGCCCTTCATCTCACTTTCACCACGTAGTAATTGAACGGCGAGCTGACTTCCTTGAACCAGTGCGGGACCTGGTTGGGAATGATGATCACGTCCCCGGGAACCAGCCGCCGCGTTTCTCCTCCTTCGATGTATTTGCCGCGGATCTCGTGTGGAGCAATGGTTTTTGGCTCGACGGCCGTTCCGCCGGTCACCAAGGTCGCCGTGCCCTCAAGGACGTACACGATGTCGGCGTCGAGCTCATGGATTTCGGCGACACCGGGCGCATCCCGATGGCTCGCATGGACCATATAGTTCCGGGCCGCGTGCATCATGGCCTCGCCGTTGTCCACCAGGACCGATCCCTTCGTGAACGCTGCCTTCACCGTCTGGCTGTCAAAGTAGGTGACCGGCTCACCGGCTCCCGCGCCATCGGCGCTGGCCTTCATCGTTTTGAGCGCGTTGGCGCCGGCGATTGCTAATTCCTCGTCCTGCTGCGCGCTGGCCGCGCCGCTCACACCGACCGCCCCGATGACCTGGCCATCGAGCACGATGGGGACGCCACCCTGAAGCGGCGTGAAGTCGTTCAAGGCCACCATCGTGGTGCGGCCCTTGTTGACAATGTCCTCAAAGACCTTCGTGGGCTTCTTGAATAGCGCCGAGGTCCGCGCCTTGCCGATGGAGATATTGGCGCCGGCCGCAAACGTGCCGTCCAGGCGCTGGAGCGCCATCAGGTTCCCGCCGTCGTCCACAACGGCGATGACTCCCCCGGGCGCATTCTTGGCTTTCGCCTCCGCCACCGCGCCAGCGATCACCTTCATCGCCCCCTCCAGCGTGAGGACCTTCTTCTCCGCCACCTGCGCGTGGCTTATGGCGGCCGTCAGCACGATCGTAAGTCCCAGAGCAAGACTTCTCATAGACCTCATGGCGGAATTCTCCTTTTTCGTGTTAGAGGATGTCGATCAGCCCCGATTGGTCAGCTCAATTGCGACAGTTCGGTCCGTTCGTCCCGTTGAACGGACTCAACTGGCTCAATCGAGTCCACTCCCTCACCGTAAGTTAGACAGCGAGCTACTTGATATCCAGCGACTTCGCAGCAGCAGCTCCGGCCTTGGCGATCTCTTCATCCTGGGCGGGGGTCTCTCCGCTCACGCCGATGGCGCCGATCACTTTCCCCTCGTACGTGATGGGGATTCCGCCTTGCAGCGGTGTGGCGCCCGGAAGGGCTAAGGCGGCGACGCGCCCGTCGCGGATCTGGTCCTCGAACACTTTGCTCGGTCGCCGGAAGATCGCTGCGGTTCGCGCCTTTCCAATCCCGACATTCACGCTCGCGACCTGGGTGTCATCCAGCCGTTCGAGGAGGAGCAAATTCCCGCCCTCGTCCACGACCGCGATTACAACCCTTGCCCCCTTGGCCTTGGCATCCGCCTCCGCCGCGGCTGCGATATGCTTCGCGGCGTTCAGCGTCAGGGCCTTCTTCTCGATGAGCTGGGCGTCGCTTGCCGAAGCGGTTACGAAAACTACGAATGCGGCGGCGACGACTTGCAGGGAAATCATCGGCTCCTCCTCTCGTCTCTCGACGGCATAGCGCCCAGGGTGAAGCCGGGTGGAGGCAGGATCAACAGCCTCCACCGCGTTGCTTCACCACCGCCACTAACAATACTCACCGGGATGACATCATCATGTCATCACGACCCGCCGCGACGGTCTTGATCGGCTTGGAGAACGGGGCCTCGCCCAGCAAGACCTCAGCGAACGCGCACCAGATCTGGACCTTCGAGATGTCCTTCACGTAGGACGGGACTTCGATCGTCCGGTTCTGCTTGTCGCCCTTGATCACCAAGCGGTTCAGCAAGTACACGTTGCCCTTCGAATCCACCACCTGCCAGTGCGGGGCGGGCGTGTCCGGAATCTTGAAGTCATCGGACCAGGTCAGCGTGTCTTTGCTACTCTGGCTGGAGTGGGTCGCGGTCCCGCTATTGGCCTTCACCCCCTCGAACTTCGAAGTGGTATGGGCGTCGGCGGCAAAGCCAGTTGTCGCGCTCAGCAGCCCGACTGCGATCACCGCAGAGAGGACCGCCAAACGAACGCTTCGAAACGAACCAGTCATGGATCTCCTCCTTGTTGATGGTTTGTGCCCCGGGCCGCGGTCCGACCGCGACCTCTGTATCCGCTTAGTCTTGAGGAGGGTCTGTTCGTTACACGAAGCGCTGGGGGAACCAGTCGCGGTCATCCGGCCTATGTGCGTTCAGAGTTGATGATACCCGCACCGGAAGATGCAGCGCCTTGAGGTGGCATGATTCAGCTTGGCGCAGAACACCTGATGACTTCCGTTGAGCCTCAGGTACGTTTCGGCTGCCAGGAGCATCCCGAGAGGGGGAGCCGTGAAGTAAATCCAGAGCGCCGTCCAGAGGTGTGCCGGCAAGGCTGAAGCGAAGGTTCGCGCCGGGTTCATGCTCATCCCGGACCAGGGAGCTTCGAGAATGATGTACGCCGCCACGAGGACACCGGCAAACACGCCGGTCAGGCGTGCGAGATGTCTCGTATTCGAAGCCAACAACACAACGAGCATCAAGCCGAAGGAGATGCCCACCTCCGCTATGAATGCGACCGCCGTCCCGTGCAAGCCCGGAGTCGTGACCACGTAGTTGACGGTCGGATCGGCCAGATAGGCGCCCATCACACCGGCTACGAGCAGAACGCCGGCGAGCCCGCCGGCGAACTGCGAGAGCACGTAGAACAACGCGTCGGGCGGCTCGATTTTCCCCAGTCGGAAAAAGGTCAACGTGACGGCAGGATTCAGATGCGCCCCGGATTGCTGCCCCCAGGGCGAATAGATGATGCCGACCGCCGTCAGCCCCATCGCGATTCCCATCGGGATGCGTCGCAAGAACGGATCCGCGATCGCCTCACGTATGGGCGATGCCTGGTGTTCAATCAGCGTGCCGAACACGGCCGCCGAGATCATGAAGAGGCCGAGCCCCGACGCCTCCATCAGATATTCAGGCCAGTGGCGTTTGACCGCTTCAAGCATGAGCCTCCTGCCCATGCTCGACCCGGTCCCAGTCCAATCGACCTTCATCAAGACCGTTCCCGGACCATACGGGATACTTGACCCTCCGGGCTTCGCCGTTCCCGTTGTGCGGGCAGGTCGAGATTTCCTCGACAATATTTCCGCAGCCTGCACATCGCCAGGCGGTGAAGCTCAAATGGCCGCTTTCATCGAGGAGATCGTAGCAATGGTCTTGCATCATGAATCCACGGCACAGTGAGCACCACATGGTCGCCTCCGTGATTGTTCAGGGCTGAGCCCTTCTGAGGGAACGCGCGTCGCAGCAAAGACGCGACTCGACATGCAATGGAACGACTTGAACGGTAGTCATGCGAAGCGCCCGTTTGTTACAGGCTTCTAGGTGAGTGGTTTCTTTGAAGCGGGAGAGTCTATCGACCTGTCAGCAAGTGCGAAGACTGTCGGGAGTCAGGGAGTCGAGACCAGGTGAAGGAGGGGGAAGGGACCCGAGTTGGAAACAGCCTGCCCGAGTCCCTTACGGGCTTGGTCCACATAGTAGGCGTACTCCGCCTCAGGGTATTTGCGAATGATCTGGTGGAACATGTCGCCGGCCAGGTCACTTTGACCAGCCGTCAAGGCTGTCTGACCGGCATGAAGGGCGCAAGAAGCCGCCATCGCTCTGGGATCCACCGACAGGCGCAGCGGGGGCCTGGAAACCAGCCTACGAAGCGAATCCGGCAGGAGAGCGGGTGGACTCTGATCCACCGGTGGGGCCTGGCTTAACCGGTGGGCGTCCTGACGCATCGTCTCAAGGTCCGAGCCGGCCCGGCAATGGGTATAGACGCCCCAGAGATGACTGAACACCGACTCCTGCTGACCCACCTGGTGGTCCTGCAGATGGAGCCCCTGACACCCCGAAAGCATCAGTGTCATCCCCAACCACGCCGTTGTCCGTGCTTTCCACATGCTCGTATTTCCCGCCCGCATCCCGGTGCAAACCTCTCTTCCCGACATTCCTCGCCACTTGCCTCTCGCCCTCTTACCGATTCTGTCCGAGCGTCTCGAGAAACCGTGTGGCCAGCGCGGTCCAGCCGGTTTGGTGGCTCGCCCCGACGCCCCGGCCGGTCTCGCCATGGAAGTATTCGTAGAACAACACGAGGTCCTGCCAGTGCGGATCCTGGGCGTAGCGCCGATCGTCCCCGTGGCAGGGTCGCCGACCGTGCTGATCAGGCAAGAAGATGCGCGCCAGCCGCATGGCGATCCCGTTGGCGACCTCCTTCAAGTTCATCATCCGGCCCGAGCCCGTCGGGTACTCCACCCGAAGGCCATCGCCGTAAAAGTAGTGGTACCGCTCCAGCGCTTCCACCAGCAGATAATTGACCGGAAACCAGATCGGACCGCGCCAGTTCGAGTTCCCGCCGAACAGGCCGGTGTTGGACTCACCGGGGACGTAGTCCACGCGGAACTCATCCCCATTCGCGCGAAACACATAGGGCTGCTCCATGTGGATGCGCGAGATGGACCGGATGCCATAGGGGGACAGGAACTCGTTCTCGTCCAGCAGGTACCGGAGTACCCGAGTGAGGCGCTCCCGAGAGGGAATGGCCAGCAGCCGGTGGCCCCCGCCGAGCATGCAGGTCGGCCCGTGCTCCCCGTGCAGACCCTCCATGCACGAAATGTGTCGAGCCAGATCCTGGCGGTTCGCCAGGAACCAGTGCAGGCGCTTGGAAAAGCCGGGGAGCTTCTGGATCACGTCGGCTTCCAGGACCTCGACCGCATAGAGCGGGATGAGCCCCACCATGGACCGGATCCGCAGCGGCACGTGCTTGCCGTCCACGTGGAGCTGATCGTAGTAGAATCCATCTTCCTCATCCCAGAGGCCGGTGCCGCCGAGCGTATTCATCGCGTCCACGATCGCCACGAAGTGTTCGAAGAACTTCGAGGCCACGTCCTCATAGGCCAAGTCCTCGCGTGCGAGTTCCAGCGCCATCGCCAACATCGTGGAGCAGTAAAATGCCATCCAGGCCGTACCGTCCGCCTGCTCCAGATGCCCGCCGGTCGGCAGGGGCCTGGACCGGTCGAACACCCCGATGTTGTCCAGACCGAGAAAGCCGCCTGAGAAGAGGTGCTTTCCCTCGATGTCCTTGCGGTTCACCCACCAGGTGAAGTTGATCAGGAGTTTCTGGAAGACGCTGGCCAGAAACCGCCGGTCGCGCTTGCCCTTGGGGCCGGTCATCTTGTAGACACGCCAGGCGGACCAGGCATGCACGGGCGGGTTGACGTCGGAGAAGGCGAACTCGTAGGCCGGGATCTGGCCGTTGGGATGCATGTACCACTCGCGGAGGAAGAGGGCCAGTTGCTCCTTTGCGAATTGCGGGTCCACCTTGGCAAACGGGATCATGTGGAAGGCCAGATCCCAAGCCGCATACCAGGGATACTCCCACTTATCCGGCATCGAGATGATATCCCGGTTATAGAGGTGCACCCAGTCAGCATTCCGGCCATGCAGGCGATCCGCGGGGGGCGCTGGGTGCGCCGGATCTCCTTCCAGCCAGTCTTTGATGGAATAGTGGAAAAACTGCTTGCTCCAGAGGAGGCCCGCGTACCCCTGACGTTCCACGCCCCGTTCCTCTTGCGAGAGGCCTGCCGGAATCCTGGCCGCGTAGAAGTCATCGGCCTCTCTGATCCGATCCTCAAACGTTTGGTCAAACTCCCGGCCGATCGGCTTGTGCGGCGTCTCAGATTCAGCGCATAGACGAAGACGAACGCTCGCCTGCTCACCGGCCGGGATCTGAAGCCGGTAATAGGCCGCGGCCT
>JBOHOM010000216.1:0-7607 GCA_050731075.1 Nitrospiraceae bacterium | reverse complement strand
AGCACCAGCCATAACCCGCGCTCCACGGTCGGCACGGTGACCGAGGTCTATGACTATCTTCGATTGCTCTTCGCCCGGATCGGCCGCCCCTTCTGCTACAACTGCGGCGAAGAGATCACCGCGCAGACGGTCCAGCAGATGGTGGACGCGATCCGGTCGCTGCCGGAGGGCATGAAGTTCCAGGTGCTGGCGCCGATCGTGCGGGGACGGAAGGGCGAGTACCGGAAGGAGCTGCTCGAGATGCGGCGGGCCGGATACGTGCGCGCCAGGATCGACGGCCGGATGGCGGACCTCGGCGAGGACATCGCCCTCGACAAACAGAAGAAGCACACGATCGAGGTGGTCGTGGACCGCCTGGTCATGAAATCGGGAGACGCGCTGGCCAGACGGCTGGCTGACTCGGTGGAGACCTCGCTCAAGCTGGCGGACGGCCTGGTGGGCGTGCACACGGAGGACGACAAAGCGTCTCTCTACAGCGAGAAGCTCGCCTGCGTGCGGTGCGGCGTGAGCTATCCGGAGATCACGCCCCGCGTCTTTACCTTCACCAGCCCGCACGGCGCCTGCCCGGCCTGCGACGGCATCGGGTACGCGATGACGAAGGGGACAGTCCCCTTGTCTGAAGGGGGACTGTCCCCCTCGATCGAGACCGACGACTTTACGTTGCTGGAGCTCTGTCCCGTCTGCAAAGGGGCGCGCCTCAGGCCGGAGAGTCTGTCGGTGAAGGTGGGGCGGCGGTCGATCGCAGAGGTCACCCAACTGTCGGTTCGGGCCGCGGCGGACTATTTCGGCTCGCTCTC
Organism: Nitrospiraceae bacterium; assembly: GCA_050731075.1. Classification (GTDB taxonomy): domain Bacteria; phylum Nitrospirota; class Nitrospiria; order Nitrospirales; family Nitrospiraceae; genus 40CM-3-62-11. The sequence goes on along the minus strand of JBOHOM010000216.1, from coordinate 6,810 downwards.
GCTGGCTGAACGGGAGCGCCTCATTGCCCATCGCATCTTAAAAGAAATTCGCGAGCGGCTGGGGTTCCTGGTCAATGTCGGGCTGGACTATCTCACGCTGGACCGGCCCGCCGCGACGCTGTCCGGCGGGGAAGGCCAGCGCATCCGGCTGGCCACGCAGATCGGGTCGGGGCTGGTCGGCGTGCTGTACATTCTGGACGAGCCCAGCATCGGACTCCATCAACGGGACAACCGGCGGCTCCTTCAGACGCTGCTCCGGCTGCGCGACATGGGCAACACGGTCGTGGTGGTGGAGCATGACGCCGAGACCATGCGGTCGGCTGACCACATTCTCGATTTGGGTCCGGGAGCCGGCGCGCTGGGGGGGCGTCTGGTGGCGCAGGGCACGCCGGCGGAGATCACGGCCAATCCGGCTTCGCTGACCGGCCGGTACCTGCGCGGCGAAATGGCGGTGGATCTCCCCAAACGGGACCGCCGGCCGAAACGATTTCTCTCCATCGTCGGGGCCAGAAAGCATAACCTGAAAGGCATCACCGCCCGCATTCCGCTGGGCCTCTTCACCTGCGTGACCGGCGTGTCCGGGTCCGGGAAGAGCACGTTGGTGCTGGAGGTCCTGTTCCACTCGCTGTCGCAGCTCCTGTCAAGAAGGGGGACAGCAACGGCTGGGGACGGTCCCCCTTCTGTCAGGGGACTGTCCCCGTTCCGACGGAGAAGCGGGACAGGCACCGCCTCCGGTGGAGCCAGTCCCCTTCGGCGGAGCCAGTCCCCCTTCGACGGCTGCAAGGCGCTCGAGGGGGTCGAGGCGCTCGATAAGGTCATCGATATCGACCAATCGCCGATCGGCCGGACCCCGCGGTCGAACCCGGCTACCTACACCGGGCTGTTCACGTTCATCCGGGATTTGTTCGCCAAGCTCCCGGAGTCACGCGTCCGCGGGTACAAGCTGGGGCGCTACAGCTTCAACGTGAAAGGGGGCCGGTGTGAGGCCTGCCAGGGGGACGGCCTGATCAAGATCGAGATGCACTTTCTGCCGGACATCTACGTGACGTGCGAGGTGTGCAAGGGCCAGCGGTACAACCGGGAGACGCTAGAGATCCAGCACAAGGGGCGCAGCATCGCGGATATTCTGAACATGACCGTTGAAGAGGCGTTGGAGTTCTTCGAGCACATTCCCCACATTAAAGCCAAGCTCCAGACCTTGCACGACGTCGGGCTGCACTACATCAAGCTGGGCCAATCGGCCACCACACTCTCCGGAGGGGAAGCCCAGCGGGTCAAGCTGTCACGCGAGCTGTCCAAGCGCGCGACCGGGCGGACGCTCTACATCCTGGACGAGCCGACCACGGGGCTGCACTTTGCCGACATTCAGCGGCTGCTGGATGTGCTCAATCGCCTGGTGGAGGCCGGGAATACGGTTGTGGTCATCGAGCATAATCTGGACGTGGTCCGAAACGCCGACTGGATCATTGATCTGGGGCCCGAGGGCGGCGACCATGGCGGCGAGATCGTGGCGGAAGGAAAGCCGGCCGACTTGGCCCGCGTCGCGCATTCCTACACCGGCCAGGTGTTGCGGGAGGCGGGGCTAGGGGCGATGGGCTAGGGGCAATGGGGGGCCGCCGAGGCGGTGGCCTCGCTCCGGAGAAAAAGAACTGGGCTGACGACGGGCGAGCCTGCTCAGGCTCTGCGCTCGCCAAGCATCCGTTCCATCCGAGGCCACTCCCCAGACCATCCCTCGCAAGAGAGTGTGGGCGAGAAGGTGCCCATAGCCTCCTCGCCAAGGCGGGGCTCGCCCGCATTGTCGCTCTCGCCGCTACCTCGGACGCCAGCTTCCACACCTGACTGAAACAAAGGAGTCTGGACTAGACCTATTTGGTCTTAGAGGCGAACGAATGGTGGATTTCTGTGTGAACAGAATATCTGGCCAGAACAGGGCCCGTAGCGGTAACATCGTCGTAGTTCACTATGGCCATCGGAGGCGCCCATGCCGCACCGGTTCAGGTTCTCGCTTCTCCTCGCGCTCCTGATCTCAGTCCTCTTTCCCTATGCTGCAGCTCCGCATCGTGGCGGCACCGACTCTTATGGCTGCCACCACGATCCAAAGCAGGGGGGCTACCACTGCCATCGCGGACGGTTTGCGGGGCAGTCTTTTGCCTCGAGACACCAAATGCGGGAGGCACTAATACGCGATGCCAAAGCAGAGACTAAAGCAGAGACTGAGCAGCAAGAGGGCGCCGCTGATCTCACGCCTCATCTCACTCCTCAACCCTCGCCCCCCGGCCATGAGCGGGCCTGTATCCGTGAGGACAAGTCCAAGCAGGTGATGTGTGGGGAAGTGGTGGAGTGAGGCATGGCATGAAGGTCTACAATGAGCAAGACCACCGGGAGGCTCTCCGCCTCAGGCGCCTCAAGTTTCTCCTGAGCTACCCAACGCCGCCGATCCAATCCCTGCTGAACAAGAAGGCCTTCAGGGAGGTGATTTTGGAGGAGTTACGCGATCCCCCCGGGGGGGCGATGAAAAAATCTAAAGATTACGACGACTGGCTGTGCAGCCTGGTGAAAGCTGATTGTTGGCGGCCATTTGCGAGTGGTAGATCTGCAGCAGGTCCACCGTCAGACGTGCGCCAACGGTCTGGCCGTAAGGTAACGGGGTCAGCGAGAGAGAACTGTCACTTGGGGCGGGGCTCCAGATCGATGATGCCCTTGCGAATGGCCAAGATGGCGGCTTGAGTCCGGTCATAGACCTGAAGCTTGTGGAAAATATTCCGGACGTGGTTCTTGACGGTCTTCTCGCTCAGATTCAAGCTGTTCGCGATCTCTTTGTTGGTCTTTCCGTCCGCCACCAACCGCACCACCGTAATCTCGCGCTCGGTCAAATCGTGGTCCTCCCATGACGGCTTCTTCCCCTTTTTCTGGGCCAACAGCGAGAACTCTGCGAGGATCTTGCTGGCCACTGACGGGTGAATCAGCGATTCCCCACGATAGATGGCCCTGATCGCTTCCACAATTTGAGACGACTCCGTATCCTTCAGCAAGTATCCGGTCGCCCCGGCACGGACGAGATCGAAGATATACTGTTGTTCGTCGTACATCGTCAGCGCGATGATGCCGATGTGCGGAAACTCCCGCTTGATCTGGCGAGTCGCCTCCACGCCTCCCATCCGCGGCATGCTCACATCCATCAGGATGACATCCGGCTCGAGGGTCCGGGCCTTCTCGATCGCTTCCTGCCCATCCTGCGCTTCGCCCACGACCTCGATGTTCTCCTTGGTCTTGAGGATGGCTATCAGCCCTTCACGCACGACCCGGTGATCGTCGGCGACCAGCACTTTAATTCGTTCCATTTCGGGCAGCCTCCTTGTCCACCAGCGGCACCTCGATCACCACTCGTGTGCCCCGTCCCTTTTTGGATTCGATCCCGGCCTTGCCGCCCACCAGGCGCGCACGCTCCAGAATGCCCCGCAACCCGAAATGATCCCACTTCTCCGGGTCCCGGGAGACCGCATGCACGTCAAAGCCGACTCCGTCGTCGGTGATCGTGGCCGTGAGCGTACCGAGGGTGATCGCCACGCGGACGGCCACGCGGTCCGCCTTGGCGTGCTGTTGCACATTGATGAGCGCTTCCTGCACGATCCGAAAGAGGAAGATCTTCGTCTTCGGAAACAACGTGGTCTCGTCGCCGGACACGGAAAACTCGGTCTTGATCTGGTATTGCGTTTCGTAGGACTTCAGGTAATTGGTCAGCGCCGGGATCAATTCGAGCTTATCGTACTGGACCGGGCGGAGGTTGAAAATGACCTGCCGGGCCTCCTCGATGGCCATCCGCAGTTGGGTCTTGGCCTCAAGCAGCATGGCCTGGCAAGCTTGTGGATTCTTCCCGATTAATTCTTGGCAGAGATCGAGTTTGAAATTCACCCCGGCCAAGTTCTGGACCAGGCCGTCGTGGATCTCGCACGCGATGCGGATGCGTTCCGCCGTCACGGCCACGCTCGCTTCTTTCACATAGAGCCGGTACAGGGACTGATACCGGTTCAGGGTCTTTTCGATCTCGGCGGCCGCCAGAATCCGCGCTTCAATCAGCTGCCACATGAACTTTGCGCTGGCCCCTCCGATGACGGCGACGCCAAAGCGATGGAAATCCTGCAGCACCCGTCCCACCTCGGCATCGCCGGTCACATCGATCAGCAAATCAACGTGCTCCACGGTCAGGAGCTCTCGGTAATCGCGGGTGACCGGAATTTTCAGCCGGCGGGCCAGCTTGACGCCGGCGGCCTTGGGATTGAGCTCCGCAATGCCCACCACCTGCACCAACGGGTCCCTGGCAAACACTTCCATCAGGGCGGTGCCGCCCCGGCCCGCACCGATGATCGCGACTCTCGTGGCGACGCCTGCCCTCCGCTTCGTCGCTGTTTTGCGCGGTGCCCGTTTGGATCGTCCAGCCTGCATGATCGGGCCTCTGCGGTGACCAACGAAAGGGAGGGAGAGTCGAAGGGGGACGAAGAGGCCGGGCTACTTCTCCTGACGCTCCCGCGCCAACGCCTTCAGTTCATCCATGAACTGATCGATGTCCTTGAACTCCCGGTACACCGACGCGAAGCGGACATAGGCGATCTGGTCGAGCTGATGCAGCTCCCGCATGACCTCTTCCCCGACCGTCCTGCTCTGAATCTCAGTCTCGCCCATCTCCTGGACGCGCTTTTCTATCCGATCCGCCACCGCCTCGATGGTCGCGACACTGATGGGCCGCTTCTCGCACGCCTTCTTGAGGCCGGCCAGAATCTTCGCCCGATCGAACGACTCTCGCCGGCCATCCTTCTTCACCACCACGGGGAGACTCTCCTCGACCCGCTCATAGGTGGTGTAGCGGCGCTTGCACGCGAGGCATTCGCGGCGGCGGCGGATGACTTCGCCCTCCTTGGCCATCCGCGAATCCACGACTTTATCCTCGATCTCGTCGCAGAACGGGCATTTCACCGGGAGGTATCCTTTTCAGACTAACGCCGCGTCGTAGGCGTAGAAGATCGGAAATCGACCACAGAGGGCTTTCGCCTGCTTGCGGACTTCCCGCCGCACGCGCGCGTCCTGCGGCCGCTCGAGCACTCGGTGGATCAGCGAGACGACCTCATTCATCTCCGGCTCCCGCATTCCCCGCGTGGACACAATTGGAGTCCCCAACCGGATCCCGCTGGCGACGGCGGGGGGTTTTTCGTCGTAGGGCACGGCGTTCTTGTTGACGGTAATGCCGGCCGCGTCGAGCGCCGTTTCGGCCTCCTTGCCGGTCACTCCATTGCCGCTCAGATTGACCAGAAACAGGTGCGTATCGGTGCCTCCGGAGACCACCCGGTATCCGCGCTGGGCAAGCCCTGCGGCGAGCGTGCGGGCGTTGGCGACGACCTGCTGCTGGTACAGCTTGAACGCCGGCGACAGCGCCTCATTGAGCGCCACCGCTTTGGCGGCGATCACATGCATCAGCGGCCCCCCCTGAGTTCCGGGGAAGATGGTCTTGTCCACCGCCTTGGCATGCTCCGCTTTGCACATGATGATCCCGCCCCGCGGACCCCGGAGGGTCTTGTGCGTCGTGGTGGTCACGAAGTCCGCATAGGGCACCGGGCTGGGATGAAGACCGGCCGCGATCAGGCCCGCGATGTGCGCCATGTCCACGAGCAGATAGGCGCCCACCGACTGGGCGATCGACCGGAACCGGGGAAAGTCCAGAATCCTCGAATAGGCGCTGGCGCCCACCACGATCATGCGAGGACGGCACTCCTCGGCGATGCGCTGCACGGCGTCATAGTCGATGACTTCGGTGGCGCGGTCGACGCCGTAAAAATAGGACCGGAACAGCGTGCCCGAGAAGTTCACCCGACTGCCATGGGTCAGATGGCCCCCTTGCGAGAGATCCATGCCCAGAATCACGTCGCCGGTCTTCAGCACCGACAGGTAGGCCGCCATATTGGCCTGCGAGCCCGAGTGCGGCTGCACGTTGACGTGCTCGGCCCCGAAGATTTGCTTGGCCCGCTGGATGGCTAATTCTTCGACCACATCCACGTTCTGACAGCCGCCGTAATAACGCCGGGCGGGGTAGCCCTCGGCGTACTTGTTGGTCATCAGGCATCCCTGGGCGGCGAGCACCGCGGGGCTCGCAAAGTTCTCCGAGGCGATCAGCAGCAGCTTGTCGCGCTGACGCCGTTCTTCCGCCCGGATCGCCTCGTACACCGCCGGATCGGCTGCCTTCAAGGCCTTCAGTGAACCCACCGCGAGACTCATCTGTTGCTGCTTCCCCCTCCCGCCCGCCTCAAGTCGCCACCTGAGGCGAATCGGGCTCTTGTTTCTTCCCGACCAGGACCGACACGCTGGCGGTCACATCGCGATGGAGTTTCACCGGGACGGTGAAGGTGCCGAGCTCCTTGATCGGCTGCGCAAGCTGGATCTTCCTGCGGTCCACCTCAAAGCCTTGCGCCGCCAGGCCCTCCGCGATATCTTTGACGGTCACCGAACCGAACAGCTTGTCATCCTTCCCCACCTGGGCCGTAATCGTCAGCGAGACCGCGGAAAGCTTCTTCGCCAGGCCCTCGATCTCCAGTTTCTCCTTCTTCGCTCTCTCGCCCATCACGCGTTTGGTGTGCTCGAACGCTTTCACGTTCCGGGGACTGGCCTGGAGCGCCTTGCGGCGAGGGAGCAAATAGTTCCGCGCAAAGCCGTCCTTGACGTCCAAGACATCCCCCAGATGTCCGACGCCTTCCACGTTCTCTTGCAGAATCACCTTCATGTCGCTCACCCTTTCTCTCAGGAATCAAAAAGCATACTGAGCCG
>JBOHOM010000215.1:0-3965 GCA_050731075.1 Nitrospiraceae bacterium | reverse complement strand
ACCAACGGGAGCATCGGAGATGAATCTGCAAGTGCTTTATGGCTCATTGCGATTGAACTGGCGGAGGCTGGGAAGGTGGACCACGCCTTGCAAATCGCCGCTGCCGAAAAGCATCCAGCCGCCGCAGATACCGCCTTCTTGCGCATTGCCCAAGTGCAGGCGAAGGCGGGAGATGCAAAAGGAGCTTTTCAAACCCTGGCCAAAATGAAGCAGGAGATCAATAGGGCAGGCGCGTTGAGCCAGATTGCAGTGGCACAGGCAAAAGCCGGGGATCTGAAGGCAGCTCTTGAGACTGCAAAACGTAGAGGGAATGCGGAGGCAAGGGACAGCACCTTAGTGGAAATCGTAGCTGCTCAGGCACAGTCAGGAGACGTGAAAGGCGCCCTCGGGTTGTCAGATAAACTGACCTCGCCCCTCTATAAGGCACATGCCTTACTGGCCGTTGCGAACGCGATTCTTAGTAAGAACGCGGATTCCTCCAACCCGTAGGGGGTCGCAGTTGCCACGCGGAATGGGGATAAGTCCGGTTTCGGCTCGCGCGGACCCACGCCCGCTGGGAATAGTTGGACTCACCCGCCTTTCCCCCACCCCTTTTCCCCACTTCCCTGTTCCGGTACGCCACCAAAGTTGCTTGATTGCTTGGGCTTCCTGTTTTGCACTACAATTGTGATCGTCCCGCAAGCGGGGCACCCTCAAGAACCCTTTATCCTCCAGCCACGGTGCAGACAGGAAGGAGACTCCCATGGCAGACCTCATTCGGACGGCTGAATACTTCAAGGTGCAGGTACCGGACACACCCGGGCAGGTGGCTCGGCTGCTCGGGGTGCTGCGCGAGGCGAACGTCTACGTGCGTGCGTTCTATGCGTTCCCCCGTAACCGCCGCACCCAGGTTGACTTCTTGCCTGAGGATCCCGCCTGGTTCAAACAGATAGCCAGTCAGGCCAAGTGGAAAGTGCAGGGCCCCAAGACTTGCTTTCTTGTGGAGGGCGAGGATCGCGCCGGCGCGCTCGCCGAGGTGACGGCCAAGCTCGGGGCCGGCAAGATCAACATCACCGCCATCAACGCGCTGGCCGCCGGACAGGGCCGCTTCGGTGCCCTCCTCTGGGTGAAGCCGGGGGCTGTGAAGAAGGCGGCCAAGGCGCTCGGGATCGGGTAAGCCACCAGCAGGCACTCCGAACCGGGAAGGAGCGGAACGGGGAAAAGTCCGGTTTCTGCTCGCAGGAACCGACGCCCGCAGGCAATAATTGGACTCATCCCCTTTACCCGCAACATCCCCCCTCGCCTGCAACGCTGAATGTCGGGAGGGCGACCAGATTGTCCAAATTGTTCAATCGGACGGGTTCAATGTCGGCTTGCTGGCTGACGGGAGGACGGTTAAGATCTGTGGCACGGCGGTGGAGGATGAGGCAGCATGGCACTCCCCAAGGAGATCGTCCCCGGGCTGTTTCACTGGACAGCGACGCATCCAGAGATTCGCATTCGCGTGAGCACGTACTATCTTGTCCGAGAGCGCGTACTCATCGACCCGCTGTTGCCTTCTCCCGGGGGGCTGACGTGGCTGAGGCGGCATGGGCCGCCGGAGCACATCCTGCTCACCAACCGGTTGCACTATCGGCACAGCGCCAGGCTCGTCGCCGCCTTTGGCTGCACCGTCTGGTGCCACCGCTCGGGGCTCTATGACCTTCCCCCGGAACTCATGGCTCGCCCGTTCGTTCCGGGCGACATGCTTCCAGGCGGCGCGCGCGCTTTCAATATCGGCGTCCTCTGTCCGGACGAGTCCGCTCTTCTCCTTCCCCGCGTCCGGGCTGCGGCAGTGGCCGACGGAGTGATACGCGACGGCAACGGCCCTCTCTCCTTCGTCCCCGACGAGCTGCTCGTGGATGTTCGCTCCAAAGCCCAGCAGGTGAAGCGAGGGCTGAAAGCTGCCTACCGACGGCTGGCGGAGGAAGATTTCGAGCACCTGCTGATGGCTCATGGCAACCCGTGGCTCCATGACGGGCGGGCCGCCCTCCGCGCCTGGGCGAAGGCAAAGATCGAGAAGGAGCGCCCGTAGTTTTCGGATGGGGTTGACTGAAGACTGAAGCCTCCGCTCAATGGACCGTCATGGCCGTGGCGGCATAGGGCAAGCCGGGTCGGATGGTTCATCGGTCATAGTGTGTGGTGAGCGAGGCCTTGGCCAGCTTGTTCTTATTGAGCTAGAAGCCCACCATCGCACCCGGGGAGAACCGGAATGGGGATAAGTCCGGTATCTGCTCGCAGGAAGTGACGCCCGCTGGCAATAATAGGACTGATCCCCTCTTCCCCGCACCATCCGAAGGTTTGGCAGTGGATTCACGGACTAGTCGGGTAGCTCTCAAAAAGCAGTATGCCCAAGAATCGCTGTCCTGGGGGTGGTATACTTTGACTGGATTTTGAGTCTCGTGGAGCCGGGTTCCCTCATGGCTCGTAAGCCTGTCAGCAACCTTTCCCTGATCTTATTGATCCTGCTGCTGGGAACCCAGCTAACCGGGTTGAGCTGTCTGGATGAGTGGCGTAGCCTTCCGCGTCATGCATCACCAGCTCTGTCGAACCAGTTCCAGGCAAGGGCAATGGGCGTTGGCCAGGTCGGCGATGATGGCTGCCCCTGCCATCTGGCGTTTGTATCGGTTCTCACCCCTAGCCCTGAAAGTTGCTGCCCTATCTCGTTGCTCGACATCGGAGCCCCATCGACATTAGTCCAGGGTCACGCTTCCCCACCATTTCACCCTCCTCTCACTCTGTAACACACTGCTGGAGCAAGCACTTCTGTCACGCGGCAGCCAGCCGTGAGTGTTGGCTTCTCGCGCACTTCGCGCACCCCAACACGTCACGATCACGGCAACCACCATTCGACCTATGGTCGTCAGCAGGTACGACGCTCGAGAGGAGATGGCAGTGGCTTGGGAGCATCAAGATGGTTCTCTCGTCTATCGGGGTTTGCTGTTCATTGGAAGGGTCACCCTCTGTGGGATCCTCGGAGGCTGCAGCACCCTGGGAGGGCAGCCGCCTTCCTCAACACCTTCGTCGCTGAAAGTGGTGGTGGGGCCGGTGATCCTGGAGGCGCCGATCACGAAGAGCACCCAGATACACTCGTTCGAGGAGGACCCTTCACCGGAGATCGACCCCATTCTTCTAGCCCAGTTGAAGGAAGAGATCCGGACCGAGGCGCAGCGTTTGCTCACCGAGCACCTGGCTCGCCAGAATGGACTCGTCGTGGTGCCCTTCGATGAGACCCGTCGGCTGATGGCGGACCTCGGCCCCCTTGATCTCCCGCTTACCGATGACCAACTGAAGGCCCTTGGCAAGCAGAGTGGGGCGGATGTCGTGGTTACGGCTCTCATTCATGACTATGGGGTCGTCCGCTGGCAGTATTGGGTGACCGGATGGCTGTTACACGTGTCGGTCGCCACCACGGTGGTCGGCGCGGCGACCGCCTGGAATCCCGCAGCAATGGGCATCTATCTCGCCGTTGACGCGACCACGGATTTTCCACTCTGGTATGGTGGGGCCTCTGTATTCGGCTGGACCTTCCGGCCCGTCCGCGTGCATCTGGATGCCACACAGATCACGAACTGTCAGGGATTGATCTGGACCGACGAAGAACTCGCCGTCAAGGTCCCGGGCAAAACGCTCGCCGAGTATCCGCCAGAAGACCGGGGGCGAAAGGAAATTCAACTGGAGGTGAATCTCAATCGGGCGATGGCTGATCTCGGGGAGACAGCGGGGCGCAAGCTGAAGCTCCAACCCTGCGAGGATGATGGAAGACCCAAAAAGATTTCCGGCTTTTCCATCCTGTCTTTGCTTGATTTCTTAATTCCTCTCCCTCATTAGGACAAAGGTCAATCTGGCCGGGGGAGCCAAAAAGGGGAGAAGTCCGGTTTCTGCTCGCGAGCGACCGAACGACCAAGCTCACCGGCCCGACGAATGCCGAGCGAATGCGAGGCATG
>JBOHOM010000214.1:0-1549 GCA_050731075.1 Nitrospiraceae bacterium | reverse complement strand
GCCCCTCACGGCTTGATCTGACCGGCGATTTCGGACAGGTCCTTCGGATACAGCGTGATCTCGATCCGCCGGTTCGCCGTGCGTCCTTCCTCGGTGTCATTGCTGGCTACCGGCCGCATGTCGGCATATCCGACCGCCGATAGATGTACCCGATCCACCCCTCCTTCCTCGATCAGATAGCGCACCACGCTGGTGGCGCGGGCTGTGGACAGCTCCCAGTTGGATGGGAACCGGCTCTTGAGCTTACCCCCGATCGGCACATTGTCGGTGTGTCCCTCGATGCGGATCTGCTTGTCGGCGACGTTCTTCAGAATATCGCTCACCTGCTTGAGGACCCTGAGTCCGGCCGGCTTCACCTGACCCTGACCCGAGTCGAAGAGGACCCGGTCGACCATGTTGATCGTCAGCCGGTCCCGCACCTGTTTGATCCGGATGTCTCCCTTGGCGATTTCAGCTTCCAAGGACTTGGTGAGGTCTGCGTGGGTCTGTGTCAGCCGTTTGATCTCTGCTTCTTTGGCGGCTCGCTCCTTTTCCAGTCTTGCTTTCTCCGCCATCTCGGCCTTCAGGTCCTCTTCCCGCTGCTTCACCGTGGCCCGCGTCCGATCGATTTCCCCCTGAGCGGCCGCAGTCGCGCTCATGAGCCGCTGTTTATCTACCCGCAGCTCGGCCACTTGGGATTGTTCGGACTCGACCGTGGCGGTCAGGTCCATGATTCGGGTGTTCGCGTCGTCGAGCGCGTGCGCGACCGCCCCCAGGTGCTTGTTCAGACCGTCCATCTCCGCCGCCGTCTGCTTCTTATAGCTCTCGAAGGCCGCAACAGTCTTGGCCAACGTTTCGCGGGTTTCTTCCAGCTCCGCGAGCGTTCGTTGATGGGTTCCTGAACCGACGCATCCGAGGACTGTCGCTGCACCTACCATGATCAGCGCCATCGCTGTGCCGTTCATCGGCGTTCCTCCCTTCTCGCGCTGCCTGCCGAGTGTCTAGTCCGTACCCGGTCCTGGATCATAGCCGAACTCGTCTCGATTGGCCACTAAACGCCCTCTTTATTGACCTAGCGAACGTACGTAGGCGACGACATCCAGTAGCTCTTGCTCGGTGAGAATGCCGCGCCAGGCTGGCATGATCCCACCCTTCCCGTCGGCAATGACGGCCAGCAGATCCTGGTCCGTCTTGTTGCGAACCTCTGGGGCTGTCAGCCTGGTTGCGGGAGGATTTGTGGCCTTCGCCATCGGTCCATTCCCGAGTCCTTGAGGACCGTGACACACCGCGCAGTACTGTTCGTAACGGGCTTTCCCGTTTTTGACGTCCCCAGCGGGCGCTTGTTGCACCAGCAGGGACCCGCCGGCCCCAGCGACCACGAACGCGATGAAGATCCGCGCGGTCCTTCCAACAGACGCATTCATAGACTGCCTCCTTCTGCGAGCGAGTCAGGTGAACGGGGCCGCTCGTCTCGCGGCCTAGCCGATGGAATTGACCCACCCTGAGTCTGTGGTACATTTAACGTATGTTTCACCTCCTTCTCGCAACGTTCCTCTGTGCCGTGCTACCG
>JBOHOM010000213.1:0-5095 GCA_050731075.1 Nitrospiraceae bacterium | reverse complement strand
GAACTACGGAGAATTGCATGAAGGCGATGGAGGTCACGGTCAAGCAAGGCCGGATTGAGAGCGAGCCGGCCGAGGTCTTGGTGTTGAGCCACTACGAAGGAGAAACCGCCTTGCAGGACGAGACGGCCGTCGTGAACAAGGCTCTCAACGGCTGGCTGCAGGATCTGATCAAAAGCGGCGAGTTCCAGGGGAAGAGCAATCAGACCGCCCTGGTCCACACCCAGGGGAAGATACCGGCCAAGCGAGTGCTCTTGGTGGGCCTTGGTAAAAAGAAGGACGCGCGCCAGGACACGGTCCGGCAGGCGATGGGGACCGCCGCCAAACGGGTGCGTCAAGCCGGCACCCGGTCCTTCATCACGCCCGTTCACGGTCCGACCCTGAAAGGGACCTCAGTCATGGAGCTCGCCCAGGCGATGGTGGAAGGCGCGGTGCTTGGGGGATACCGGTTCATTGAGTATCGGAGTGACAACCAGGAGGAGCCGAAGGACCTCGAGGCCATGACCGTCGTGGAGACACGCGGCGCGAAGGTCGGCGCGATCAAGGAGGGTAGCCGGCGCGGCGTTGCGACCGCCGAGGCGACCATCTTCGTGCGCGACCTCTGCAATCATCCCGCCAACGTGATGACGCCGGCACGGATCGCGGTTGAAGCGGGACATATCGGGAAAGAGAAAGGGGTTCGTGTCCGGGTGCTGGAGCAGCGGGATGCGGAAAAGCTGGGGATGGGCGCGTTCCTAGGGGTCGCCCGCGGGAGCCACGAACCGCCCAAGTTCATCATCCTGGAATATCAGGGGAACGGCGGCGCGCGGCGGAAGGACGGGAACGCCAAGCCGATCGTGCTGGTGGGAAAGACGATCACCTTCGATACGGGCGGCATCTCGCTGAAGCCGGCCGAGAACATGGAGCAGATGAAGGCGGACATGACCGGTGGCGCGGAAGTCCTGGCAGCTGTCCGGGCCGCCTCCCGGCTGGGGCTGCCATTGCATCTGATCGGCATTCTACCCGCCACCGAGAACATGCCGGGAGGGCGGGCGATCAAACCCGGAGACATCCTGACCACGCTGTCGGGCAAGACGGTCGAGGTGCAGAACACCGATGCCGAAGGACGGCTCATTCTCGCAGACGGCCTGGCCTACGCCACCCGGTACAAGCCGGCCGCGATCATCGACGTCGCGACCCTGACCGGCGCCTGCAGCGTGGCGCTGGGGCAGTTCGCGATCGGGATGCTGGGAAATGACGACGCGCTGAAGAGCCGGATCCAGAACGCCGGCCAGAAGGCAGGCGAGCGGGTTTGGGAAATGCCCCTTTGGGAAGAATATTTTGAGCAGCTCCAGAGCGACGTGGCCGACATGCGCAATATCGGCGGGCGGGGAGGCGGGATGATCACCGCCGCCGTGTTCCTCAGCAAGTTCGTGGGTGAGTATCCCTGGGTTCACCTGGACATCGCCAGCACCGATTGGAGCGAACGGGAACGGCCGTACATCGCCAAAGGTCCCACCGGCATCGGAACCCGGCTGTTGATCCAGTACCTCCTGGACCAGGCCACATCTGTTCCAGAGAAAGGTTGAGGTTGAGGCGAAGGTTCGGTAAGCTGATGATCTCGTACTCAGCCTTGACCTTAACCTGAGCCTTCCTCGAATGACCCTCCGGGAAAAAGTCGGCCAGTTCTTCATGCTCGGCTTGACCGGCACGTCGGTCTCCAGGGACGTGGCCGATCTTCTGGCCCGCTATCGGCCCGGCGGCATCATCTTGTTTTCCCGGAATCTGGAAACCCCCGCCCAGATCGTCAGGCTCACCAACGACCTCCAGAAACTGTCGCCTCAGACACCGCTGCTGATCTCTGTGGACCAGGAGGGCGGCCGAGTCTCCCGGCTTCCCGACGGCTTTACCGTGTTTCCCCCCAGCTCGGTGTTCGGTCAGTGCGACTCTTCCGGGCTGGCCTACGCGGCAGCCTCGGCGATCGCTGCCGAACTGCGGGCGGCCGGCATCAATATGAACCTCGCCCCCGTGCTGGATCTCAACACCAACCCGCAGAACCCGATCATCGGCGATCGCGCCTTCAGCGCCAATCCGATGCAGGTCTGTGAACTGGGGCTGGCCACGATTGCGGGGCTTCAGGACAACAAAGTGATCGCCTGCGGGAAACATTTCCCGGGCCACGGCGACACGGTCACGGACTCTCATAAGGAACTGCCCGTCGTCTCCGCGTCCGTGGAACGGCTTCGCGAGGTGGAACTTCGCCCGTTCCGCCACGCGATCGGGAACAATCTGGCCACGATCATGTCCGCGCATGTCCTGTATCCCGCGCTGGATGCGCGATTCCCCGCCACGCTGTCCGCCGCGATCCTCACCGACCTGCTGAGAGATGACCTGCGGTTCAAGGGCCTGGCGCTCACGGACGATCTGGAGATGCATGCGATCCTCGACCATCACGGGATCGAGGAGGCGGCGGTGCTCGCCTTTCAGGCCGGCGCCGACATGCTCTTGATCTGCCAGGACCGGACGCGTCAGGTCGCCGCGATGGAGGCGTTCCACAACGCCGTGAAGGACGGCCTCATCCCCGAAGCGCGCGTCGAGGCGTCCTTGCGCCGGATCGCGCACGTCAAGGAGCGGTTCCTCCATCCATACGCCCCGGCGGACCCTGTCGGCGTGACACAGGTCGTGGGGAGCCGGGCGCACAAAGATCTGCTGGACACCATCCTCCAGACCAGCGAACGCCGCCCGAAAGCCCAGGTCTGACCTCTGTGGGCAGGCCCGTCACTGCCAGAGAGGTCTGGGCGTGGTGCATGTACGACTTCGCCAATTCTTCGTTTACGACCCTCATCGTCACGGTCGCCTACAGCGTCTACTTCGTCCAGGTTGTGGCTGGCCATCTCGGCCAGGAGGGGACCGCGGAGCGCGTGTGGTTTTGGGGCTACGCGGTCTCCATGCTGGTGGCGGCGCTCCTTTCCCCTGCGCTGGGCGCCCTGGCGGACGCGCGCGCCAGCAAGCGGGTGTTCCTGCTCTGGTCCACACTGCTCTGCGTCGCCTGCACCGCGCTTCTCGCCTTCGTCCATGCCGGCGACGTGTGGAAGGGGCTCGTCCTGTTCGGGCTCGCCAACATCGCCTTCGACCTCGGATTTCTGTTCTGCAGCGCGTTCCTGGTCGAGATCGCCACCACGGAGACGATGGGCCGGGTCTCCGGCTATGGATGGGGCTTGGGCTATGTGGGCGGGCTGCTGTCGTTGGCCCTCGCCTACCCCTTCATCAGCGGCGGATTCGCAGAGGCGAATCTGCCGCTGTACCGGCTCAGCTTCGCGGTGACGGCCGGCTTCTTTCTTCTGGCGTCGTTGCCGACCTTTCTGTTGCTCAGGGAGCGCGCGGTCCCACAGCCGGTGCGCGCGGGTCAGGCGGTGTGGCAACAGGGGTTCGCCAGGCTCGCCGTCACGGCCCGCCAGCTCCGTCACTATCGAGACCTGTTTGCCTACCTGATCGCCTACCTGATCTATACGGATGCCATCAACACCGTGATCGTCGCCTCCGCGATCTTCGCAAACAAAGTCCTGGACTTTTCCCCGAGTGATCTGATTATCTACTTCCTCGTGACGCAGGTGACGGCGGGCCTGGGCGCCGTTGGATTCGGCATCCTGGCCGACCGAATCGGCGCCAAGCGAACGATCACCACCACGCTGCTGGCCTGGATCGGGCTGGCCGTAGCGGCCGCGTTCGTCCAGACCCACGCACAGTTTTACGTGATCGGTCTCCTGGCAGGGGCCGTTCTGGGAGCCAACCAGTCCGCCAGCCGGACGCTGGTGGGGCTCTTCACCCCGGTCGGCCGGCAGGCGGAGTTTTTCAGCTTTTTCTCCGTCACCGGCAAGTTTGCGGCCATCATCGGCCCGGTGGTGTATGGGGAAGTGACCGCGTGGACCGGCAGCCAGCGGTGGGCCATCCTGTCGATGGCGGTCTTTTTCACGATCGGTCTGCTGGCCTTCCAGACGGTCGACGAAAAGCGCGGGATGGCAGCGGCGCGGCAGTAGTTGCGCCGCCTGGCGCCTATTGCCTATAGCCCATAGCCTGGAATTGGTTTCATGGCGATCAAGAAAGGCGACATCATCGATGAATTCAAACGGTACCCAGACAGTTGCGGGCTGGTCGTGAAAGTCATGGGAGGCGGGGAGGGGTTTGAACGGATCCTGTGTTGCGACCACGCCCTCACTGAAGCAGACGTCGTCCCTCATATGGGATCCCCGATGAGACGGAAAAAGGGGGAACTGCCGGTGGGGGTGATTCTCGACGAAAAGAAGCTCTATCCGGATTCCTGCGGCCTCCGGGTCATGATTATGGACGGCGGGGCTGGATTCCGTGAAATCATCTGCTGCGGCCACTCGCTTACCCTGAACACCATGAGGGATTTCCGGTTTGGACAGATGCGCGGGACTCCTTCCGGCGCATCGGGACTCGAAGGGACCGCGTAACTTGAGAGTGAATAGCGTAGAGCGCGTAGCGAACAGCCATCAGAAAATAGCTACTCGCTGTTAGCTGCTCGCTTCTAGCTGGGCGACGGAGTTCTATGCGCGACCCGACCGAAACGATGAAACACTGGTTGTCCTGGATGGACTGGCTCGACCGCTGGGGCTACATCACGGCCGGCTTCAGCCTGCTCATCCTTGGGATGCTGATCTTCGCCAATAGCTGGTACAAATTCGCCATGGCGACGACTCGGACCGGTCTCCTCCCCGCCGGCCTGCAACTGCTGAACGATCTGTTGCTCGTCATCATTATCCTGGAGCTGTTCCGAACGGTCCTCCGCTTTCTCCAGACCGAGGTCCTCACCGTTGAACCCTATCTGGCCGTCGGCATCATCGCCTGCACCAGACGGATCCTGACCGCCAGCGCGGAGCTGTCTCACCTGCCCGAAGTCACGAAAGACTTATTCGACCGCTATATCTGGGATGTGGCGTTGAACGTGGCGGTCATTATGGTTCTGGTCGTTGGGGTGTTTGTTCTCCGTTGCGTGAAGCCGGGCCAGGCCGCCCCGACCTCCTACCGTCCCACCCCGCCCGCCACAAGTAGTTTCGCAGCTCGTGCCTGCGCGCTGAAGCGCTCCGGCGCGCAAGCG
>JBOHOM010000212.1:0-6182 GCA_050731075.1 Nitrospiraceae bacterium | reverse complement strand
CGATAGTACTTGTCGGAGAAGAACTTGTACAAGCCGAACAGAAACTTCCCATGGGAATCGGTGACCGGAGCGCGATGGTCCAGGTTGAGTAGCATCGACGGCGAGCTGAAGACAAGTCCCCGCGCAGCGGCCTGCTCTTGCATCCACTGGAGACTGATATCAGCCAGCGGCTGGTTGGGGGAATGCCCGCCTCCGACATCGGCATGCGCACCGATAAACCATCGCTGCTGGAGACGGTCATTCGGCCACTTCGCTTCCGGAGTCCAGAGTGTCGGCGCGTATTCCTTTCGGTACTCGTCAATCGCCACAGCGTGACAGGCATACTCCACGACGCTGGTGCTGAGACGGGTGTCATGGAACAAGTACCGCCTTTTGTTGAGAAAGGAGATGAACTGGAGCGTCTTCAGCGGCACACCGAGCTGGCCCACCGTGTCCCAGACCCCGATGAATTTGACACGGGTTTCCTCACGAGGACGCGAGTGAGAGTTCCTAAAGGCCACAGCATCCGGTGAGTCCGCCCCTTTAGGCTCACCCCGTCGCCGATACAGCTCGTAGGCCTCCTGGATCAACGGCGACCCGTCGATAACCGAATCGAGCCGTTCTTCCACCTCTTTCTCGCCGAGATTCCCGAGGTCTACGGGGGGCAACCTGTCGCGCCGGATGAGTCCACACTTCCGGATCAGGCCGACCAGGCTCCGCGCCGTGTACGCGCCCCTGCTGAATCCAAACAGGAAGATTTCATCACCAGGCTCGTGAGTGACTGCCAGATAGATGTACCCCTGCTGGATGTTACGACTGAGTCCGAAGCCGAAGGCCCCGCGGATCCGCTCCATCATTTTCGTCCCAACACCCTCGTCGTACCACTTTCGCTGGAGTGTGCCGGCATCATCCCGTGGCCGGATGAGTTCGTACAGACGACGTGCGTTAGTCGGAGCCTTCGCCTCGGCTGTGTTCCAGGTGCCATCAAAGCACACGATAATACGCTTCGGCATGGTCGTCCCTCGTGGTTCTAAGGTTGCTTTTGAACCCGCCTAGGATTTACGCCGAACCAGGAGAACAATCAACGGACGGGTTGCCTGGAACGGCTACTCGCTGATGAGGGTGCCGAAGGCGGCGAAGAGCTGGCCGGTGAGATACTTTGTCGCTTTGGGATCACGCGAGCCTTTCCTGCGCATGAAGTCGTTGAGCACTTGCCCGTCGCTCGTCCGATGCGTATCGGGCGCCTGCACGTTCATTCGAAACCGTTGAATCCCTCGCGACACCCGGCTCACGAACACGACGGTCCCATTGCTCTCGACCCGCTCCACCACGCCCACGTGCGTCAGCGGATCGTTGACGAGGCCATCCCGGTTGAAATCCCAGGTATTATGGAAGAATACCAGGTCGCCGGGATGAACCGTCGGGCCATAATGAATCCGCCCGTGCTGCATCACGTGCCCGTAGATGCGCCCGACGCCGTTGCCGCCTTTTAACTCTCCCAGGCCGTCGTATAAATCGACTCCTTGTGAAAAATACACTCCCCGGGCAAGCCCCGCGCAGTCGAACGTGAACCGCCGGCCGTCCACTGCGATCCGTGATCTGCCGAGGAACCCGATGGCTGTCCGCGCCAGCGCTTCCTGTCTATGGGTCCCTGCACCCATCGTGCAGCAGGCCCGTCCACGCGTCACGCTGACCGGGACGATGCCGGCATTCAGTTCATTGACCGTCAAGCCTCCCGCCAGCGGTTCCGGCCAGCGTCTCGTCGAGGAGTCCGCCGTGGCGCAGGCCTGGAGCGCGGCCGCGAACAGCACAACGAGGAGACCGAGAGTCATCGTGGGATAGGCGCCGCGAGAAGTCATCATGGCAGAAAAGTATACTGATCGGCATCCATTTGGCAAGACTAACCCTATTCGCGTCAGCGCAGGATCACACACGAGTACGCCGAACGAGCCAACAAATAAGAATCGCGGCTTCACGCTAGACTGTGCGCGGCATCCGAGTATAATGTCCGCCACCACTGCACCGTGATGAGACAGAGGCAGGCGACTGTGTCGGGTTCGGTCATACACCCATGAAACAGGTACTGACGATCGCGGGGTCGGATTCGGGGGGAGGGGCCGGCATCCAGGCGGATCTGAAGGCCATGGCGGCCAACGGCGTGTTCGGGATGTCGGTGATCACCTCGATTACGGCCCAAAACACGAAGGGGGTGACGGCGGTCCATGACCTGCCGGTCTCGGTGATCGAAGCACAACTGGATGCGATCTTCGACGATTTCGACGTGGCCGCGGTCAAAACCGGGATGCTGTCTTCTGCCGAAATCGTGGACGCTGTGAGCAGGAAGTTGCTAGAGTATAAAGTGTCATCCCTAGTGGTGGATCCGGTGATGGTCGCCAAGAGCGGCCATCCGCTGCTGAGGCCCGAGGCGGTGGAACAGGTCAAGCGCTCGCTCATTCCCCTGGCGTTGGTCGTGACGCCAAACGTGTACGAGGCCGAACGACTCTCCGGCCTCACGATCAAGTCACTCGCCGACGCACGCCTGGCGGCCAAGGCGATCCACAAGCTCGGCTGCCGGCACGTCCTGATCAAGGGCGGGCATCTGCTCTCGGAGAAAGCGACCGATCTGCTCTACGACGGCCGATTCTTCAATCTGTACAAGGGCGAGTTCATCGAGACCCCCCATACCCACGGCACAGGGTGCACCTACGCCTCGGCGATCGCCGCGCAACTGGCGAAAGGCAAGCCGCTGCCCGACGCCATCCGAACGGCGAAGACCTATGTCACCGAGGCGATCCGGCACAGCCTCGCCATCGGCCACGGCACGGGGCCGACGAACCACTTCTATTTCCTGAAGGACTGAACGAATGACCATGAAGCTTGCGACGTGCCATCCCCTGCTGTTCCTGGTCACCGGGCTGATTTGGTTGATGTTGGCCTCGGTGATCGGCGTCGCACTCTTTCTGGCCATGATGCTGGGACATCCTCTCCCTGCGGTTCTGCGCCACTTCCACGTGCACGGGGCTCTCGTCGGAGGGGTCGTTCAGATAATCGTGGGGATGATGCTGGTCAGCCGACAACGCTCGCACTCCCCCCCCGTCCTGTTTGCCGCAATCAATGTGGGCACGATCGGCATGCTCGCCGGGTTTTGGTGGGGATACACCATGGCGGTCGCGGCGGCAGGCCTGCTGGTCCTGCTGGCGTTCCTGTCTCTGCTCGGCGAGGCGCTCCGCCTCGCGCGCACAAGCGTCCTTCCGCCTCCCTTCCATCTCGGATTCTTCGGGCTCGCCTTCCTGGCGCTCCTCGTGGGACTGGGAGCGGGAGAGGCCCTGGCCTTGCGGCTCATTCCCTATGAAGCGATCGGGCAAGCCCGACTGGCTCACCTACACCCGACGGTGTTGGGATTCGTGACACTCACGATCGTGGGGGCCATGCACAATCTGTTTCCGACGATCGTGAAGGCGCGTCTCAATAACCTCCGCGTTGCCAAGCTGGCGTTTGCGTGCTTGCCCGTGGGGTTCGTCTTCCTGATCGCCGGGTTTCTGCTCACCCAGCCTGCGGTCCAAATCGTCGCGGGCCTGGTCATCCTGACCGGAACCCTGCTGTACGCGTACAACATCGGGCGCACATGGGTCGAGGCGGGACGACCGCGCACCGCCGTGTCAGACCATTTGACGCAGGGGACCGTCTTTCTGGTGATCTGCGTCGTCACCGGGCTCTTGGTGGAGCTCAACTACCTGTGGCCTACTCCGAACATGCAGTCCTACGTGCCGTTCGGAAAGCTGCATCTTGTCGCCTATACACATCTGGCGATGATCGGATTCATCCTGCATACCGCCTTCGGCGTCCTGTCGCATCTGTTGCCGATCACCCTCGCCGCCGAACGGGTCCGGAACAACAAGAGCCGCGGGCCGTACCTGGAGGAACTCACCCGGATCGGAGAGCAATGGCGTCCGGTTCAGGTGGGCGCCCTGAGCCTCGGCACGGTCGGGTTGGTCCTCGTCGCCACGCTGGTCTGGCAGTTCAACCTGACCTCACTCCCCGTCCACATTGCGACCTGGGTCAGCATCGGGTTACTCGTGCTCAGCATGACCCTGTTCGCCGGGAAGGTCGGCGTGCTGCTCACCAGTCCCCCGCCCAAGTGACAAGTCGTCTCCGTTCCGAGCTGTCACAGGCCCGATCATCAAACTGCTCTATCCCCCATTTCGGACAAGGTTCTCGGTCATTCCCACAAGAAATCGAATAGTTAGCACGAGCTTGTGACGAGGCCCGCTCACCAAGGAATATTCCTCAGGGCATGAGTTGTACAATTATCGTCAGTGCCACGCTCCGGTCTGTCAATCCCGCTCCCTTTCCACCATTGCTACCAACTTGGAAGCTCTCTTGCAACCGCTTAATATATTTCGCGAATATTTGAAGTTGCGCCCATACTTGTAACGGGGGATGGTCAGGCACCGCCTTTGCTTTACCTGGGCTACTTGGGACAAAACAGCCGGGCAGCCACCTGCCCGTCGCATTTCGGTCGCCCAACAGATCAGAGAAAGGGATGTCGATGGCGAACCCCATTACCTCCATGGTGCCAGCGCAGACGCAGGATCTCCTCGATTTTCTCGCCGCACCCGTCTCCTGGATCCCCGGGGTGCAGAAGATGCTCATTGGATTGGTCCTGGATCACTCCTCGGTCGGGTCGACTGTAGTCGGGTACCTTCTGCTTCTCTTCCCGACCCTGCTGGCGATCAGTGGGATCTGGTGCACCATGCTGTCGGTCTATACGGTGCCCTTCCGCTCAGGCCGGGTGGACTTGCTGAAGATGTTGCTGCTCGCATGGTGGGATTCCGCACTGGCCACGTGGACGTACTGGGTGGGGCTGGGCAGGTTTGTCATCGTCATCATGGGCTGGCTCTTCACGTTGGCCCAGCTCGCGTTGAGATTGGTCCTGGAAACTATCCGCCAGGTCATCATGTTTCCCTTCACGATGACCGGGATGATGACCCAGAGCTACTTCCAGCCCGGCGTGCCGTGGGTGGCGTTTTTCTTGCTGTTGTTCTGGTGCCTCCTCGAATCGACGGTCTTCACCTACACCCTGATGCCGACCGTGACGGAGGTGCTGGCCGGAATTACGGGCGCAGACGTTTCTCCATACGCCCTACCGGGTCTTTTCCTCTTCCTGTTTTTTCTGATCACGGGAAGCTTTGCTTGCATCCAGGCGCTGGCGGAGGCCATCAAGAACCGAGAGTTCAAGTTCATGGTGCAAATGATTCTGATCGAGGTGTTCGTGATGGTCTTTGAGGTGATGTTCCTGTACCGCGAGCTGGTGGATGCGATCACGCCCTGGATCGCACAGCAGACATCTGAACAGTTCCGGCCGGGGATTTTCTTCACGCTGTCGTTGGCCACGTTCGGATGGATCGGCATTCGCGGCATGACCTGGTTTCTGTTCGGCCAGTACGGCACTCCCATCGTGCTCGCCTTCATCTCCCGTCAGCCGATGGAGACCGGGGGAAAGGGGTTGTCTGAGATCCCAGGAGTCGTGGTACGCTGGTGGCGAGCCCCTCTCGATGACTTTAAGACCGAGATCGAGTGGCTGCATGAAAAGGCGACCGAGCTGGTGGAGTATCTGACGCTGCCGGTCCTCCACGTGGTCGGCGCGGCGCTCAACTTCGCCATGATCCTGCTCATGTCGAAACCGGTCTTCAACCTCCCGTTCAAGAGCCTCAGAGAGGCCCTGGAGCTCAGGGCGCTCCTGTCCTCACGGCGCCTAGAAGTGAAGAAAGTCGCATGAATCGCCTCCGTTCCACCGTCACGGCTTCGATCGTCGTGGCCGCGATCCTGCTGCTAGCGGCCGCCGGGTGTATGTTGCAAGCCGGTGAGCAGCACAAGCCGCACACGACCCTCTTTATCGGGGTCGATGCCAGCCAATCATTCAAGAACTCCGGGTATTACGACAACGCCGTCACATTCCTGGCCCACTATATCTATGGCCACTTGAACGGGCTCGGCGGACTGGACAAACCCACGAATATGTTTGTCGGCAGTGTCGGGGGCAAGAGCCTGAATGAGCCGAAAAGCTTCCAGCCGATCCACAACTTCCAGGGCAAGAGCATCGCACAGATCGAGGCGGACCTTCGGAAACTGTTTACCCCCAACGACGCCTACACGGAATTCAACCCCTTCTTCCAGGAAGTCGCGCGGATCACCAAGGAGAG
>JBOHOM010000211.1:0-7932 GCA_050731075.1 Nitrospiraceae bacterium | reverse complement strand
GGCTGGGACTGGCTATCACGAAGACCCTTGTTGAGATGCATGGAGGACAGATCTGGGTGGAAAGCACTCTTGGCCACGGGAGCCGGTTCTCGTTCACATTGCCGATCGAGCCATTGTCTCCCTAGACCCCTTCTCGCCTCCATCTGTTCCGGCTCTTCGGACTTTCGTGTGTGTGAGGACTTCGGGGAAAAGCCGCCTCGGCTGCCGAAGGGCGGAGAGACGGGGCGGCCAGGCTAATCCCCCGTGCTCGCGCGTCGCGCACACGAGATTGATCGTTCCGGGCAGGGGTGGATGGTGTGCCGGGTACCCGTTGCTTTTGAGATTGCAACGGGTGATGACGCGCGCAGTAGGGGATCAGCCAGGCCACCCCTGTCATGAGTCCCGCGAGAGCACGACCCTCCGCGCCCAGCCCCTCCAGCCTCGGCCTCAGCCGCGGTGCACGCACGAGGCCGTCAGGGCGAGGAAGACGCGACTTTGCGGGGGAGCCCCGCTGGTGTGCCGGGGACCCGTTGCTCCGCTGGATGCAACGGGTGATGCGGCCCGAGCGAGGCCCGAGCGCTTCGGGCTGTCGCACCAGGCCGGAGCGGATCGGCGAACCCGGGGTGCCCATTGCTCTTGCGATGCAATGGGCCATGGGGATGGGGGGAGCCGGAGCCGGGCCGCCGGTCGTTACAGCAGCGCGGCGAGCCTGCACGGAGCGGAATGCCTCGCCCTGAAGGACTCAACATGGCCAACACGATTTACGGAAGAGCCTTTTCCCGGAGTTGACCGTCGCGCGTTCCCGATGGTACGGTGACGTCCTATGTCGCACGAAGGCACCGGCCGGCCGGCCAACCGTCTCGCCCAGGAGACCAGCCCTTACCTCCTCCAGCATGCGCGGAATCCCGTGGACTGGTATCCATGGGGCGAGGAAGCCCTCCGGCGCGCGCGGGAACTCAGAAAGCCCATCCTCCTGTCCATCGGCTATTCCGCCTGCCACTGGTGCCACGTGATGGAGCGCGAATCGTTCGAGGACGAGCGCATCGCCGCGCTGATGAACGAGCATTTCGTTTGCATCAAGGTGGACCGGGAGGAGCGGCCCGATCTCGACGAGATCTACATGCAGGCCACCCTCGCGTTGAACCAGGGACAGGGCGGGTGGCCGATGACCGTATTTCTGACCCCCGAGCAGGAGCCGATCTTCGCCGGGACGTACTTCCCCCCGACAGACCGCTGGGGCCGGCCCGGCTTCAGCACAGTGCTGCATAAGGTGGCCGAGTTCTGGCGCACGGACCCGGACGGTCTTCGCCGGCAGGCCGCTAACGTGACGGCGCAATTGAAGGAACAGATGCGCATCGCCGCGCCGACGGCCGTGGGCGAGGCTGAGCTGGAGGCCGCTGGGGCTCAGTTCGCCGAGGACTTCGACCCGCGCTACGGAGGCTTCGGCGCGGCCCCCAAGTTTCCGCCCGCGACCGGTCTCTCCTTGCTGCTTCGCCGATACCACAGGACGAACGACTCGCACACCTTATTAATGGTGCGGAAAACCCTCGACGCGATGGCGGCCGGCGGGATGTACGACCAGATCGGCGGCGGGTTCTCGCGATACTCGACGGACGAGCGCTGGCTGGTCCCCCACTTCGAGAAGATGCTCTACGACAACGCGCTGCTGGCCCGCACCTATCTGGAAGCCTCCCAGGTCACGGGCGAGGCCGGCTACCGGCGGGTCGCCACCGAGACGCTCGATTATATTCTTCGAGAAATGACCTCGCCGGAGGGCGGTTTCTACTCCGCCACCGACGCGGACTCGGAAGGAGTCGAGGGCAAGTTCTTCGTCTGGACCCCGGAGGAGATCCGCCAGGCGGTGTCCTCCGAAGAAGACGCGCGCCGCTTCTGCGCCTATTACGACATCACGCCCGGCGGCAACTGGGAGCACAAGAATATTCTCCATACGCCCCGATCGCTTGATGAGGTGGCCAGAGACCTGAACGTCGCGCCCGACGAGCTTCGCCGCACCCTCGAGCGGGTGCGCCCGCTCGTCTACGAGGCTCGGCGCAAGCGGGTGCCACCGGGACTGGACGACAAGATCCTCACCGCCTGGAACGGCATGATGATCAGCGCGATGGCGGAGGGGGCTCGCGTGCTCGGTGACAGCCAGTATTTGGAATCCGCCGAGCAGGCGGCCGATTTCCTCCTGATGACCATGTCCCGTCCCGACGGCGGCCTGTACCGGACCTATCGAGCCTTCAAATCGCACGTGAACGCCTGCCTTGAAGACTATGCCTTCCTGGCGGAAGGGTTGATCGACCTGTATGAAGCGGGCGCCCACGAAGGATACCTGCACGAAGCCGTTCGCCTGGCCGAACGCATCCTGGCGGACTTCGCGGACACCGAACAGGGCGGGTTCTTCACGACCGCACAAGATCACGAATCGCTGATCCTTCGGAGCCGGGAAGGCCCCGACGGCGCCACCCCCAGCGGCAACGCCGTCGCCGCGTCGGCCCTGGCGCGTCTGTCGTTTCACTATGGGCGCGAGGAGTTTCGGGAGGCGGCCGCGCGTGCGATTCGGGCCTACGGCCGGCAGATCGCCCGGCACCCGCGCGCCTTCGCGAGGAGCCTGATGGTGGCGGAGCTGCTGATGACCGGCCCCGTGGAATTGGCGCTGGTCGGCCGCCCCGCCGAGGCCGGGTTCGAGGCGCTCCGCGCGGAAGTCAACCGGTTCTACCTGCCCAACCGCATCCTCGCGCACCACGACCCGGAGGGACCCGCCACGCGGCATCCCCTGTTGCTCGGCAAAGAATTGGTTCAAGGCAAGGCGGCGCTCTACCTGTGCCGGAACTTCGCCTGCCGGACGCCGATTACAGACCCGGCGGCCGTGGCCGCCGCCTTCGCGCGCGAGGACGCGGGCGGACAGGATCCCCTACCGGCTGAGTCGGCAGCCCGCCCCAAGGCTCTGCAGGGTACCCGCCTCCCCGGTCATGCCACACCGGGCGGGACCGGCGCCTACGCCGTCCGCTCGGTCAACAACCCGGCGTCTGCGGGACTCGCCGCCCATGGGTACGGCATGGTGGGCTCGACCGGTCTCACCGCCAGCCGGCTGGGCTTCGGCGGCTATCGGATCGACACGGACGAATCGGAGCATCGGGACGCGCTCGTCAAGGCGCTCCGCGCAGGCTGCAATCTGATCGACACCTCCACCAACTACACGGATGGGGAGAGCGAACGACTGATCGGCGCCGTGTTGACCGAACTCGCGAGAAAAGGCGAGCTGACGCGCGAGGAAGTCATCGTAGTCTCCAAGATCGGCTACGTGCAGGGACAGAATCTGAAGCGCGCCGAGTCCCGGGAGAAGGCCGGCAAGCCTTACCCGGAGATGGTCAAGTATGGCGAGGGCATCTGGCATTGCCTGCACCCCGAGTTCCTGGCCGATCAACTGGACCTCTCCCTCGACCGGCTGGGATTGGCCACGCTGGATGTCTGTCTGCTCCACAACCCGGAATATTTTCTCTCCGACGCCAGCCATCGCCAGCAAACCGACCTGCCGAGGCTGCGCGACAAATTCTACAAACGAGTCCTGAAAGCCTTCGCCTATTTCGAAGGCCAGGTCGCGGCGGGGCGCCTCCGGTACTATGGGGTCTCGTCGAATACCTGCACCGCGAACCCCGGCGACCCGGAAGCCACGTCCTTGTCGCGCATGCTCGAGGCGGCCAGGGCCGCGGCGCAGAGCGCCGGCAGCGCCACGCACCACTTCAAGGTGCTCCAGTGCCCGATGAACCTGTTCGAATCCGGCGCCCTGCTCACGCCCAACACCGGCCCGGGCGAGCAGCAGACCGTCCTCGACCTGGCTCAGGCGGAAGGCCTGGCCGTCCTGGTCAACCGTCCCCTGAACGCGATCCCGGCGAAAGACGGCGGGATGGTCCGGTTGGCCGAGCTGCCGGCCGAGCCCCCGGCCGTCTCGTTCGAGGCTCAGCGCGACAGGATTGCCGATCTCGAAAAAGACTACCGGCGAGAGTTTGCCCCGCACATCAAACACGCCGGGCAGGGGCTGCCGCCGGAGGACTATTTCCGATGGGCCGACGAACTGGCCAAGGTGCGCGCTCGCGTGCAGAGCATCGAGCACTGGGAGCAGATCGAAGGTCAGATGATTGCGCCGCACCTGAATCAGGTATTGCGGGCCCTGAGCCAGCACCTGACCGGTGAGGTGGGGGATCGCTGGCAGGCCTGGCGGGATCGGTACCTTCCGGAACTTCTCACGTTGCTGAAGGAGCTGCGCCGGGAGGCGACGGTGAAGAGCCGGGAAAGGACCGCGGCCATCACGAAGCTGCTCGATCCATTCCTGCCCGAATCGAAACGGAAAGAATCCCTCTCGAGGAAGGCCCTGTGGGTGCTGGCCTCCACCCCGGGCGTCACCTGCGTCCTCAACGGCATGCGGACGCCGGCCTACGTGGAGGATTCGCTAGCGGTCCTGCGTTGGGAGCCGCTGCCGGACGTGCGGCGGATCTACGAGGCGATCAAGAAGCTAGCCGCCTGACCAGCGCAGCTCCTCGTCCACCCACTCTTCCACCGCCGCCGCGAACTGCCCTGGCTTCCCTCATCACACGTTTGTTTCCCGCATTCCGCCATTTGCTTGACAAATCCCCCATCCGGAAATAAAGTGTGCATACTCACTGGACCACCCCAGCGGTTTCTTCCGAACTATCCCACACAAGGAGAGCGGGAGAAAGTGGAGCGGGGCATCGCGTTTCAGGCTGCCCCCTTCAGCGGTCCCGGTCTGACCGGAGGAAGGATTTCCACGAGCGAGCAGACGGGTGTGTGGTGAGTCACGGAAATCAGAATTAGAAAGAGAGGAATATGGAACGCGTACAATGGATTCTGGACAACTGGCACCTCGTCTCGGCCGTCTTTGCGGTCGCTGCGTTTGTCATCTTCGACATCTATGAAAACCGGACCGGCGGCAAATGGTCGCTTCCGATCAAAGTCTATCTGGGCGCGATCCTGGTTATGCTCGCCACCATCATGGTGAGCCTGGCCATGCAACATCGGCCTCACATCGATCACCTGCGCGCCCAACTCAGAGCGGACTATGCCAAGGGCAACCCGTATTTGGAAGACAAGATCGAAACAGCTCTGAACAAACTGAAAGATCAGCTCGACGGGCAACAATTGGGAACGACGACCAGCGACGTGACGCTCGAGGAATTGATCAGAGGCGTCAAACACACCGGCCGGCAGGATCTCATTCTTGCGACCGACTACGGCATTCTTCCTTGGCAGACGAGCTTCAGGGACTATCAGGACGCCAATCTCGCTGCGCCCAAACGGGGTGTCGCCGTCACGCGTGTCTTCATCATACCTGATCAGCTCCTCCAGAACGGAGACCGGCTCACGAGCCTGTTGAGCGCCATGAAGGAACAGAACGACCATGGAATCACCGTGAAGGTCGCACTCAAAAGCAAGCTGGACCAGCAGCCGAAGTATAAATTCAAGCAGGGAATGGTCTTACTGGAGTACCAAAACAGGGAGCCCGTCCTCATGGAGGAATCGAATGGATACTATGAGACGGGGTACAACGGCTTTCCGTCGGCCTATACCATGCGCGTGACGTGGGGGGAGGCCAGAGTTCGGGAATACGAGGAGTTTCTTGGCTGGCTCGTTTCCGAAGCGCCCTCCGATACGGTGTGTGATTTTTCCCCGCCCGAAGAAAAAGAACGCCTGTTGAGAAACAGCGACAATCCATGCCAGCCACCCACCCGTATTGGGTCGCTTGGCCGGCTTTCTAACAGAGAACCGAATTGATGCCAATGCGGTTCTTTTTGCAAGGAAGCCGGACGGCGGCTAACATTCCGCTCCTACTGAGCTGCTCTCAAAAGCCCTTCTGACCCACGACAATCCCCTCAAGAATTAACACAAATGTTACAGATCATTGACCCAGACTGAACAATAAGCAGGCATTGTCAGGGCATTAGACTGCGTAACGGTGAAAGGAGGTGAATCACGTGAAATGTCCTTACTTCGTGGATCGTCGCATCACCGGGACGACCTCGCAATGCTTCGGGGCCGTGGTGCCGTTTGAACCGAGCTCGGTCGATCAGAGAGATTTCTGCGCCTCGGGTCGCCACCGATGGTGCCCGTTGTACCGGAACGCCGACAACGATCTGTCTCTGGCGATCCGGCGGGAGGTCGCCCGAGCGATCGGGTAGCCGGCCCGACCATCCCGCACGAGTATGAGCCTCCCGGAGACTGAATGCGCTAACCGCGATGGCAAACTATATGATTTTCCTGTCAAAACCTCCGGTTGACTTGATCGCTGTGCTCCCCTAAGCTGCTCCTCATGACCAAGCTGGCCGTGCTGGACATCGGCACCAACTCGATTCATCTGGTTCTGGCCGAAGTCGAGCCTGATTTCTCCTACAAGATCCTGGACCGGTTCAAGGACATGACCCGTCTGGGCGACGGGGCCTTTAAGAACCGTCGCCTGTCGGACGCGGCGATGGCGCGCGGTCTGGAGGTGATCCGAACCCTCGCCGCGCTCGCCAGTAACAAAGGCTACGAGCGGATCGAGGCCGTGGCCACCAGCGCCGTGCGCGAGGCGAGAAACGGCGGGGAGTTCCTTGAGGAGGTGGCGCGGCAGACCGGGCTGACGGTGCGAGTGGTCACCGGCCAGGAAGAGGCCCGCTTGATCTACCTCGGTGTCCGGCATAGCATGGACCTGAGCGATCGGCCCGCGCTGGTGGTGGATGTGGGCGGAGGCTCGGTCGAGCTGATCGCGGGCAACCGGGAGACGATGGTCCAGGGACAGAGCCTGAAGTTGGGCGCGATCAGGTTGAAAGACCTGTATCTCGAGCAGGACCCTCCCACGAAGCCGATGCTTCGGGACATGGGGAAGGCCATCGACGCACAGCTGCAATCTGCTCTGAAGCATTTCAAGACCAAACAATTTGATCGGCTGGTCGGGACATCCGGCATGATCGGGAACCTGGCCGAGATCATCTACCTGCGCCGCACCGGCCGGCCGATCCCCCAGCTCAACCTGGCCACGGTGACGCTCAAAGAGGTCGCAGCTGTCGAGCGCCTCCTGATAGACGCCAGGCCCAAGGCTCGGCTGGCCATTCCAGGGCTGGACCCGAAACGGGTCGACACGCTGCTGCCGGCCACCACGGTGGTTCGCAGCCTGATGGAGCACCTCGACCAGGACCGGATGACGATCAGCGACAAGGCGATCAGGGACGGTCTGATCTACGATTTCATCGAGCGGAACCGGGAGGGCCTCCGCGCCGAGCGGGAGATTCCCAACGTCCGCCGGCGGAACGTCATCTATCTGGCCCGCCGCTGTCAGTACCCCAAGACCCATTCCCATCACGTGGCGAAGCTCGCGACCCGGCTATTCGACCAGACCGAGCCGCTGCACGGGTTGGGCGAGCGCGAGCGCGAGTGGCTCGAATACGCGGCGATCCTGCACGACGTGGGCTATCTCATCAATTCCCGGCAGCATCACAAGCACGCCTACTACCTCATCAAGAACAGCGACCTGTACGGCCTGACCGCGGACGAAATCGAGATGATCGCGAACATCGCGCGCTATCATCGCCGGGCCTTGCCGCAGGATGAGCACGGACCCCTGAAAACACTGTCCGTGCGGGACCGGAGGAGGCTGGAGGCCCTGAGCGCGCTGCTCAGGATCGCCGACGGCCTGGATCGCAGCCATTTCTCCGTGATCCAGGACCTTGACGTGAAGCTCGGCAAGCCGGTCACGATCACGCTCCGCACCGCCGGCGACCCCGAGCTGGAAATCTGGGCCGCCCGCGCGCGCACCGATCTGTTCGCAAAAGTCTTCAAGCGACCGGTTCAGTTCGTGGCGAGGGCGTCAGGAGGAGCGCTGGCATGAGCCCGCCCGTGTTAACGTTCGATCAGCCGCATCCCTTTCCCGGCAAGCTGATCATCGTCGAAGGCCTGGAC
>JBOHOM010000210.1:0-6361 GCA_050731075.1 Nitrospiraceae bacterium | reverse complement strand
GCTGCCTTCCGCTCGGCCAGGACCCGTTTATAGTCAACCGGCATGATCTTCACGAACTTGGGCAGCATGGCCTCCCAGGCCTCCAGGACCTTCTTCGCCTTGCGGCTGCCGGTGTACGCCTGGTGCGACTCGATCATGGTGCGCAGGATCTTTTTATCTTCGGCGGTGACCACTTTTTCCAGCTCCACCATGCCCATGTTGCAGCGCTGCTCGAACTTGCCGTCCTCATTGAGCACGAAGGCGATGCCGCCTGACATCCCGGCCGCAAAGTTCCGCCCGGTCTTGCCGAGCACCACCACCACGCCGCCGGTCATGTACTCACAGCCGTGGTCGCCGGTCCCCTCGATGACGGCGTGGACGCCGCTGTTGCGGACGGCGAACCGCTCGCCGGCCGTCCCGTAGAAGTAGGCCTCGCCCTGCGTGGCGCCGTACAGCGAGGTGTTCCCGACCAGGATCGTCTCTTCCGCGACGAAGGTGGAGCCCTTGGGGGGATACACAATGACCCGCCCGCCGCACAGGCCCTTGCCCAGGTAGTCATTGGATTCGCCCTCGAGCTCCAGCGTCACGCCTCTGGCCAGGAAGGCTCCGAACGACTGGCCGGCCGACCCCGTGAACTTGATGTGGATGGTGTCCGGCGGCAGGCCTTCCAGGCGATAGCGCCGCGCGATCTCGCTGGACAGGATTGTCCCCACCGTCCGGTTCACGTTCCGGATGGGCAGATCCAGTTTCACAGGTCGTTTGTGCTCGATGGCCGCCTTGCACAGCTCGATCAGCTTCCAATCGAGGACTCCCTCCAACCCATGATTCTGCTTCTCCACGCAGTGCGTGGCCACCTCCGGGTCAACCTGGGGTCGGTACAAAATTTCCGAGAGGTCCAGCCCCTTCCCCTTCCAGTGGTCGATCGCTTTCTGCGCCCTGAGCTTGTCCGTGCGGCCGATGATCTCTTCGAACTTCCGGAACCCGAGCTGTGCCATCAGCTCGCGGACCTCTTCGGCCAGGAAAAAGAAGTAGTTCACGACATGTTCCGGCTGGCCCGTGAACTTCGCCCGGAGCGCCGGATCGTGGGTGGCGATGCCGACCGGACAGGTGTTCAGGTGGCACTTGCGCATCATGATGCAGCCCTCGACGATGAGGGGGGCGGTCGAAAAGCCGAACTCCTCCGCGCCCAGCAGCGCGGCGATCACGACATCCCGGCCGGTCTTCATCTGTCCGTCGGTCTCCACCTTGATGCGTCCGCGCAAGTTGTTCAGGACGAGGGTCTGCTGCGTTTCAGCCAGGCCGAGCTCCCACGGGATGCCGCCATATTTGATCGAGGAAAGCGGCGACGCTCCGGTCCCCCCGCTGTCTCCGCTGATCAAGACCTTATCGGCTTTGGCCTTTGACACGCCGGCGGCGACCGTCCCGACCCCCACTTCCGCGACCAGTTTCACCGAGATATCCGCCTGTGGGTTTGAGTTCTTGAGGTCGAAGATCAACTGCGCCAGGTCCTCGATGGAATAGATATCGTGGTGCGGCGGCGGCGAGATCAGCTGCACGCCGGGCGTCGCGTAGCGCAGCTTGGCGATCGTCTCATCCACCTTGTGGCCGGGGAGCTGCCCGCCCTCGCCGGGCTTGGCGCCCTGCGCCATCTTGATCTGCAATTCCCTGGCATGGACCAGGTAGTCCGTGGTGACCCCGAACCGGGCCGAGGCCACCTGCTTGATGGCGCTGTTCTTGGAGTCGCCGTTGGGGAGCGGGATGAACCGCTCCGGGTCCTCACCGCCTTCGCCGGTGTTGCTCTTGCCGCCGATGCGGTTCATGGCGACGGCCAGGGTCTCATGGGCTTCTTTGCTGATCGCGCCGAAGGACATGGCGCCGGTCGTGAAGCGCTTGACGATCTCCTTCGCCGGCTCGACGTCATCCAGTGGGAGGGGCTTCGGCAAGGTTTTGAGCTCCAGGAGTCCCCGAATGTTCGACCGTCGCTTGCTCTCATCGTTCACGAGCGCGGAGAACTCCTTGAACGTCTTGGGGTCGTTGGCTCTCGTGGCGTGCTGGAGCTTGTAGATCGTCTCCGGGTTCCAGTTGTGGTGTTCCCCCTGAACGCGGTAGTGGACCTCGCCGCCGAAGTCCAGCTGGCGGATCGGCGCCGGGGCATAGGCCAGGGCGTGCCGGCGCAGCGTCTCCTCGCCGATCTCGCGGATGCCGATGCCGTCGATGCGGGAGGGAGTCCCGGTGAAGTAGCGGTCCACCATCCGACGGTTCAGGCCGATGGCTTCGAAGATCTGCGCGCCGCAGTACGACTGGACGGTGGAGATCCCCATCTTCGAGAAAATCTTGAGCAAGCCCTTGTTGATGGCTTTGATGAACTTGGATTCGGCGGTGGCCGCATCGAGGCCCTCCGGCAAATAGCCGTCCCGCTCCATATCCACGAGCGTCTCGAACACCAGGTACGGATTGATCGTCCCGGCGCCGTAACCGATGAGGCAGGCGAAGTGATGCACGTCGCGTGGCTCGCCGGTCTCCAGGATCAACCCGACCTCGGTCCGGGTGCATTCCCGCACGAGATGATGGTGGACCGCCGAGATGCCGAGCAGACTGGGGATCGGCGCCCACTCTTCGTTCACCCCTCGATCGCTCAAAATCAAGAACTTATACCCTTCCTTGATGGCGTCCGACGCCTGTTGGCACACGCCGTCCACCGCCGCTCCCAATCCGTCGGGTCCCTCGGCGACGCGGAAGAGCAGGCGCAGGGTCTTACTATTGAAGTGCGGGTCGGCGATCTCCCGGATCTTTTCGAGCTCGGCGTTGGTCAGGATGGGCTGCTGGACCTTGATGCGGCGGCAGGCCTCCGGCGTCTCGGCCATCACATTCGGCTTGGGGCCGATGTTCGTCACCAGCGACATCACCAACTGCTCCCGGATCGGATCGATCGGCGGGTTCGTCACCTGCGCGAACAGTTGCTTGAAGTATTTGAACAGCAGCTGAGGCCGCTCGGACAGCACCGCCAGCGGCGTATCGGTTCCCATGGAGGAGACCGGCTCCTCCCCGGTCACGACCATCGGCGTGATGACCATCTTCAGCTCTTCCACCGTGTACGCGAACGCCTGCTGGCGCTGGCGGATCGTCGGGTGGTCCGGCTGCGGGACGTTCAGCGGCTCCGGCAGCTCATCCAGTGAGATGCGGTACTGCGTCACCCAGGCCCGGTACGGCTTCCGGCTCACGATGTCGGCCTGGATCTCCTCGTCGTCGATGATGCGTCCCTGGACGGTATCCACCAGGAACATGCGGCCCGGCTGGAGGCGGCCCTTCTGGCGGATATCCTTGGCGTCGGCGGGAAGCACGCCGGCCTCGGAGGCCAGCACGACGAGGTCGTCCGTGGTCACTTGGTAGCGGCAGGGGCGAAGCCCGTTGCGGTCCAGCGTGGCGCCGATGACTTTCCCATCGGTGAAGCACACCGCCGCCGGTCCGTCCCAGGGCTCCATCATGGCGGCGTGGTACTCGTAGAAGCCCCGCCGGTCGAGGTCCATCTGAGGATTGCTGACCCACGGTTCGGGGATCAGCATCATCATCGCGTGCGGCAGCGAGCGGCCGCCCATCATCAGAAACTCGACCGCGTTGTCGAGGCACGCCGAGTCGCTCTGGTGCTCGTACACGATCGGAAAAAGCTTGGGGATGTCCTCGCCGAACAACTCCGACTGGAGGCTGCCCTGGCGCGCCCGCATCCAGTTCACGTTGCCCTTCAGCGTGTTGATCTCGCCGTTGTGACAGATGTAGCGGTAGGGGTGCGCCAGCGGCCAGGTCGGAAACGTGTTCGTGCTGAAACGGGAATGGATGATGACCAACGAGCTGGTCACGCTGGAGTCGGTCAGGTCCTGATAGTACTGCGGCATCTGGAAGGGCAGCAGCAACCCCTTGTAGACGATCGTGTTGCCGGACAGGCTCGGGATGTAGAAATAGTCCCGCCCTTCAATGGCGGACTCACGGATGGCCTGTTCGACGCGCTTGCGGATGACGTACAGCTTGCGCTCGAACTGCGCCTCGTTCAGGATGTCGCGGGCGATGAAGACCTGGCGGATGGCCGGTTCCGTGCGGCGCGCCTGCGTGCCGATCGCGTCGCTCTTGACCGGCACGTCCCGCCAGCCGAGGAGCCGGGCGCCCTCCTCCGCGATCACCTTCTCCATGAGCAGCTCGCACTGCTTGCGCGAGGCGGAGGCGGGCGGCAGGAAGATCATGCCGACGCCGTACTCACCGGCATTCGGCAGTTTCACGTGCACGTCGGCCGCGGCGCGCCTGAGGAACTCGTGCGGGACCTGGAGCAGGATGCCGGCCCCGTCGCCGGTACAGGGATCGCAGCCCTGCGCCCCGCGGTGGTACAGATTATCGAGAACCTGGAGTCCCTTCTGAATGATGCTGTGGGACTTGTGGCCTTTGATGTTGACCACGAACCCGATCCCGCAGCCGTCTTTCTCGAACCGCGGATCGTAGAGCCCCTGTTTTGGAGGAAGTCCGGGGACGTTCATCTCAACTCTCGTGTCATGTGCCGTGCGTGTGAGCGCTGGGCCGAAATGCCAGCAATCACCATGAGTTAAGTCGTCACAATACTGGACGCAGCGTTATTCTGTCAAGCCGCGCGCACGCCCACTGAGCGCCGCTTCACCCGGTCCGCGATCCATGTTGACAAAGACTGGCCCCTGCCCTAGTATCCCCCGCATGCCGAACGGGCCCGCGACCTCGACCATCCACACGATGGCGGACGTGTGGGAGGCCTACCGAGACGAACTGGAGGGGGTCGAGGACCAGGTCCGCAAAAACCTCGATTCGTCGGTCACCCTCGTCAACACGGTCGCGGCTCACATTCTGAGCGGCGGCGGCAAGCGCATCCGTCCCCTGCTTCTCCTGCTCTGCGCACGACTCTGCGGCTACAGCGCGAACGATCATCTCATCCTGGGCAGCCTGGTCGAGTACATTCATACCGCCACGCTCCTGCACGACGACGTGGTGGATGATGCGGACCTGCGCCGAGGCCGGCAGACCGCCCGCAAGGTGTGGGGCAACCAGGTCAGCATCCTGGTGGGTGACTACCTCTATTCCAAGGCCATCTGCCAGATCGTGGGCTTCCGAAACCAGGCGATCAATGAAGTCCTCTCCGAAGCCTGCCGGAAGATGGCCGAAGGCGAGGTGCTGCAACTCTATTACAACGGCAACCCACAGATCACCGAGTTCGAATACCGGCGGATTGTGGAATACAAGACGGCAAGCCTGATTGCGGCGTCGTGCCGCATCGGCGCGATCATCGGGGACGCCTCCGCCGACCAGCAGGCGACTTTGTTCCGATTCGGCCAGCATCTCGGTGTGGCCTTCCAGCTCGCCGACGACACGCTCGATTATGCCGCGAACGGAGGCCGATTGGGGAAGTCGCTGGGACAGGATCTCCGACAGGGCAAGGCCACGCTTCCGTTGCTGCACTTGCTGCAGCAGTGCCCCGACGCCGACAAGCAGATGATTAAGGATCGGATGGAGACCCGGACGCTGACGGAGGCGGATCTCCATCGGATTATCACTCTCATGCAGGAATACGGCTCGATCACGTACGCCATGGAGCGCGCGCATGAGCTGGTGGTCGCGGCGAATCTGGACCTGGCGCTGTTCGAGGACTCCTTGCCGAAGCGGGCGTTGGCGGTCGTCGCGGACTACATGGTGAACCGCGATCGTTAGCAGGCTCCCGACTCCACTGCTCAACGGTTCAACATTCGCCCGGTCGCCTCTGTTCGCTCGCGCGACCAAAGGTCCGTATGATGCTGCGGTCTCGACTCCGGGATTTCTGGGACACCGTGTCAGGGCGGCCGCCGGAGCGAGCGTCGAGACCGCGCGCGCCCGCAGCGGCGCACCCGCTGATCGAGCTGGCGGCCGAGGCGATCAGGACGTTACTCTCCCACCAGCGCGTCATCGAGCCTCCGGATTTCCTGTTCGACGAGATGCCGTCGGCGCGGATGCCCGCGGGCGCGTTCGTCTGTCTCAAGCGTGAGGGCCGGCTGCGCGGATGCATCGGCACCACTGAGCCGGTCCACCCGACCGTCGCGCTCGAAGTCATTCACAACGCGATCGGAGCGGCCGTCCGTGACCCCCGGTTTCCCCCGATACAGACGTTTGAGTTGGAAGGGCTGGAGATCAGCGTGGACGTGTTGGGGCCGTCCGAGCCGGTGCCTGACCTCATCGCTCTGGACCACCGGCGGTACGGCATTATTGTCCGATCGGGAGAACGCCGAGGCGTCCTCCTGCCGGACATCGAGGGGATCAACTCGGTGGCGGAACAACTGGCCGCTGCGCGGGACAAAGCCGGCCTGTCCCTGGACGACACGGTCGAGCTGTGGCGGTTTGAAGT
>JBOHOM010000209.1:0-4713 GCA_050731075.1 Nitrospiraceae bacterium | reverse complement strand
TCTCTGGACAGCACGGCCAGGCCGAGCGAGGTCAGCATGAATATAATCGCCGCCGCCACCGTCACCTTGCTCAGGAACGTACCGGGTCCCCGGCTGCCGAACACCGTCTGGCTCGATCCTCCGAACGCGGCTCCGATCTCGGCGCCCTTGCCGGCCTGCAACAGGATGGCTGCGATCATCAAGAAGCACACGATCACGTGAACCACGACGGCCAGTGTGTACATGCCCCCTCCTGAATCCCTCGAGACCTTCCGAAACGCCCCCCTTTAGCGGGCGGCTTTCTGCGCGACGGCAATAATAGTAGCAAAGGACTGCGGATCGAGACAAGCCCCTCCCACTAATGCGCCATCGATCCGGGACGAAGCCAGAAACTCGCCGGCATTCTCCGCCGTCACACTGCCTCCATACAGAATCCGAACCTGCTCGCCGGCCTCGGCGCCCCAGCTCTTCGCGAGGGCGCCTCGAAGCGTCTCGTGGACTGCCCCCGCCTGGGCGGGCGAGGCGGCGTGGCCGGTCCCGATGGCCCACACCGGCTCGTAGGCGATGGTGATCAAGGAGACCTCTTCCTTTGAGATTCCGTCGAGTCCCTTCCGGAGCTGTCCGGTGACCACGGTCTCGGTCCGCCCCTTCTTGTGATCCGAGAGCGACTCACCTACACAGAGGATTGGGCGTAGCCCGTGTCGGAGGGAGGCGCGGACTTTTCTCTTGATCCCCTCATCGTCCTCGCCGAAAACTTGCCTCCGTTCCGAATGGCCCAGAATCACGTACTGGCACCCTAGGTCCTTGAGCATGGGGGCCGAGACTTCACCCGTGAAGGGACCTTCGTCTTCCCAGTGCAGGTTCTGCGCGGCGAGCGCGAAGGACGGAGCAGCCGACAGTGCCCGAGCGGCGGCATGCAGCGCAGTAAACGGGGGGGCGATGACCACCTCGACCGGCCCCGGCTCCGGGACTAGGTCCAAAAGGCGACGCACCAGAACCGCCGCTTCAGTCGCGGTCTTGTGCATCTTCCAATTGCCCACGATGAGTCGTCGGCGCACAGAACCCTCGCGGGAAGAGCCACGCGCCCGCGGCCGGCGGGCTTGGCTCAACGCTCCTGATCAGGCAGAGCCGCGAGCCCCGGCAGCTCTTTGCCTTCCAGCAGTTGGAGGGTCGCGCCTCCGCCGGTGGAGATGAACGACATGCTTTCCGATTCACCGGCTCGATGGACCGCGTCGTTGGTCTCCCCTCCACCGACGATGGTCAGCGCGTAGGCATTGGCGACGGCGTGGGCCATGGCCTGTGTTCCTCGGGAAAACGCGTCGACCTCGAAGACCCCCATCGGGCCGTTCCAGAGAATGGTCTTGGCGTTCTGCACCGCCTCGGTGAACAATCTGACGGAGGCCGGGCCGATGTCCATCCCATACCAACCCTTGGGGATCTCCTGCATGGGCACGATCTTGGTTTCGGCGCCGGTCTCACGACCGGCTGCCACGACGCAGTCCACGGGAAGATAGAACTTCACTCCCCGCAAGAGCGCATGTTCCTGGATGCCCCGGGCAAAGTCCAGCATATCGTCCTCGACCAGCGAGTTGCCGATTTCCAACCCCATCGCCTTGAGGAACGTGAAGGCCATGCCTCCTCCGATAATGACCTTGTCCACGCGCTTCCCCAGGTTCTCGATCACCCCGATTTTCCCCGACACTTTGGCTCCGCCCAGGATCGCGACGAACGGTCGGATGGGGTCGGCGACCGCCCCTTGCAGATATTCGATCTCCTTCTTCATGAGGTACCCGGCGGCGGCCGTCTTGATGAATTTCGGAATGCCCACCATCGAAGCATGTGCGCGATGGGCGGCGCCAAAGGCGTCGTTGATATAGACATCGGCGAGCGAGGCGAGCGACCGCGCAAACGCGTCGTCGTTTTTCTCCTCGCCGGGGTGAAAACGGAGGTTTTCCAGGAGGAGCACGTCGCCCGGCTTCATCCTGGCGACCAGTTTCTCTACCTCCGGCCCGACGCAATCCGGCGCAAAGAGGACTTCTTTGCCCAGGAGGCGTTGGAGCCGTCGGGCGATCGGGGCCAGGCTGTAGCTCGGGTCCGGTTTGCCGTTCGGGCGGCCCAGGTGGGAGCACAGGATGACCTTGGCCCCCTCATCCACGGCGCGGTTGATGGTGGGCAACGTGGAGCGGATCCGGGTATCGTCGGTGATCTGATGGTCGTAGTCGAGGGGGACGTTGAAGTCGGCCCGGATGATGACGCGCTTATTGCGAAGATCGGTCTCCTCGATCGTCCGCTTACGGATGGTCATCTGCGCTCCCCGGCCCGGGCTCGTGTCCGGTGATGCGGCGGACGATCGGCGCGGGAACACTCGTCAGCGTGTTGGAATGAAAAGCCGTCAGGGCTTCGCCGCGATAAATTTGATGAGATCGCGGACTCGACAGGAATAGCCCCACTCGTTATCGTACCAGGCGATGACCTTCACCATGCGATGCTCCAGGACCATGGTCAGCGGCGCGTCCAGCGTGGCGGAGTGGGGATCGCCGTTCTGATCCACCGACACGATCGGCGCCTCGGAATACTGCAGAATGCCCTTCAAGGGTCCCTGGGCCGCCCGACGGAAGGCCGCGTTGACCGACGCGGTGTCGCAATCCTTCTCCGTCTCTACTGTCAGATCCACCAACGACACGTTGGGCGTCGGCACGCGGATCGCCATCCCGTCCAGCTTGCCCTTGAGCTGCGGGAGCACCAGGTGGAGCGCCTTGGCGGCGCCGGTGCTGGTCGGCACCATGGAGACCGCGGCGGCCCGCGCACGGCGCAGGTCCTTGTGCGGGAGATCCAGGAGCTGCTGGTCGTTCGTGTAAGAGTGGATCGTGGTCATCACCCCGTGGCGAATCCCGAAGTTCTCCAAGAGGACCTTGGCCACCGGTGCCAGGCAATTGGTCGTGCAGGATGCGTTGGAGATGATCTGGTGCGAGCGGGGATCGTAGGTCTGTTCATTGACGCCCAGCACGAGCGTCACATCGGGATCCTTGGCCGGGGCTGTGATGATCACCCGCTTGGCGCCGGCCGATAGATGACGGCTGGCCCCCTCCCGATCGGTGAATCGCCCGGTGGACTCAATCACCAGATCCACGCCAAGATCCTTCCAGGGCAGTTCCTTGGGATCTTTCTTGGCCAGGACCTGGATCGACTTGCCGTCCACGACGAGGTGGTCATCGCTAGCCTCGATGGTTGCCTTCAGGGTCCCGTGGACCGAGTCGTACTTCAGGAGATAGGCCAGCGTCTTGGCGTCCGTGAGGTCATTGATCGCGAGAAAACTCAGCTCCGGATCGCCCAGCGAGGCGCGCAACACATTGCGTCCGATCCGTCCGAACCCGTTGATTCCGATACGTATGGCCATGTCTTAGCCGGCTCACTCCCAAAGAAAAAAATGCCGGCCGAACTGCGACCGGCACGCAGAACGGCATCGTACTCAGGCCTGTACCGGATGTCAAGCAATTGGGGGGAGCCAGGCCGGGGTTTCTCCCGCGAGCACACCGGCCGCCGTGCTGAACCTGGCTCGCTCAGCGTCCGGCTGAGCAAAGGAATGTGGGGTTGCCGTGGTGTATCACATCTGTTACACTTGTGCTGCGAGCAGGAGGTGAGGATATGCCGACAAACAATCCCCGAGTCAATGTCGTTCTGGAAGAACCGCTGTACGAGGGACTCCGGCGATGGGCCAAACGGGATGGGGTCTCACTCTCGTTGAAGGTGCGTGACTTAGTAAAGGAAGCGTTAGAGGATGAGGAAGATCAGGAACTGGTCCGGTTTGCGGAGGAACGGGAGCGGACCTTCGACCGGACAAAAGCGCTGACTCACGCTCAGACCTGGGCCCGCCTGCGACGTCCGAGGCACTGAGTGCCCTTCACGCTCGTCTACCATCCCAGCGTGGCCAAGGAAGATGTGCCGTCGCTGCCCCTCAATCTCCACCATCGAATCGCCCGTGCCATTGAAACCCGCCTCGGCGAGGCTCCTGAGCAACATGGGGCGCCCCTGAAGGGGACCTTGAAAGGGTACTGGAAACTCCGTGTCGGGAATTATCGGGTGGTGTACCGGATTGTGGGGACCGAGGTGCGGATTCTCGGGATTCGCCACCGCAAGCGTATCTATGAGGACATGCTTCGGCGGATTAGCCGCGGTTCACCCTGAAAGAACGTCGCCGACTCTCTCGATGCGAACGCTGCAAGGGCGCATTGTGGCCTGAAACTGGCCAAACACTGCCCTGTGTGATTGCAAGACCTGACACCGACACTGTTGCTCAAGCAGTTATGCGGGCCCCATCAATTCGTTGAGAAATGATTGCACATGTCGTTTGGAGATCGGACGATGACGATTCACCAGGAGAAGTGAAAAATAGACTGGAATGCTACCAAGGCCTGGGAATTGGGCTAGCAAACATTGGCCAGCAACTTCCTCCTTGAAGCCTCTCGCTGAAAAGAACTCATAAAGACCAGAATGAGGAGCAAGAAGGCAGCATGCAAAGCCAGCCGCTGCTCCGCTAGCAAAGATCCTGGTTGGTCGGATGATCTGAAGCTCCTTAATAAGATGGGTCTCCACTGAGTGACGGATTGTCATGCGGTCACGATTCTTAAGAGGCGCAAGAGAGCTCTTCTGAGGCCATTTGACAGCCTGGATGAGGAAAAAGCTCTCCTTGAACGCTTTTAGACCGTCACGACCAGGGGTCAGGTTTTTGAACTC
>JBOHOM010000208.1:0-6682 GCA_050731075.1 Nitrospiraceae bacterium | reverse complement strand
GGCTTCGATGAGGACCGGCGCATCGTAGATGATGACCGCGTCCGGGTCCTACCGGGCAATCTCCCGGGTCAGGCGATTCTGTTCTCGGGCGACTCGGGGATGGACGATGGCGCTACGTGTTTTCAGTTTCGCCCGGTTGCCAAAGACGATCCGACCCAGTGTCCGGCGATCCAGCGCTCGATCGGGCTGAAGGACCTTCTTTCCGAACGCGTGCACGATGTCTCGCCAGGCTGGTCTTCCCGGTTCCACAGCCTCGCGGGCTAACACATCGGCGTCAATGACGATCGCGCCGCAGTCCTGGAACAAGCGCGCCACGCTACTCTTCCCGGTGGCGACGCCACCGGTCAGTCCGACGACAATCATGCGCGGGAGAATAGCATGGAGTGATCCACCCCCACAAGAAACAGGATCTCGGCTGACTTGACTTGACGTGAGGCTTCCCTGTATCACGCTGGCATGCGATCGCACAGGTCTCAGACTGCCTGGTACGTGGCCATTGCGCTGGCCTCACTGCTCTGCTGGACGCCGGCAGGAAGGGGGGGTGAGACGGAGCGGCCGCCTGCTGCCAAGGAGCCTCGGACGTTGGTGGTGGCTGTGGACGGCGCGGGCCAGTACCGCTCGATCCAGGAGGCGATCGAGCATGCCGTCTCGGGTGACACGATCCAGGTCAAAGCCGGCGAGTATCAGGAAGATGTGATCATTCACAGCAAGGACCGGCTCCGGCTGACGGGGGAAGGGATGGATCGGGTGAAGATCTCCGGACGTGACCGCTTCGGGGTCTTCCATATCGGGAAATGGCCCTACGGCGCGACGGATATCGAAATCAGCGGGGTGACCATCAACGAACGTGGAGGCCTGGCGATGGGCCTCTATAACGGACGGGGGGTTGTCCTGCACGACGTGCGAATCAACGGGCTGCTCTTCGGCCAGCAGGTTCAGGATGTTCGGATCGAGCGCTGCGTGATCGGTGGGAGCGAGACGACCGGCGTTCAGTTTGCCGATTCCCAGGCTGTCCTGGTGGACAATCTCATTCATGATAACGACCATGGCGTCACGATCGCCGGCAAGTCCGACATTCGCCTGGAGCGCAACGTCATCGTGCGGAACCTGTTCGAAGGCGTGGTGGTGACGGACAGCGCCAAGGCGGTGTTGATCAGCAACACGATCGTGAAAAACGGCGGCGGGGTGGCGTTTCTGGGCAGCTCGCGGAGCCAGGTGACCGGCAATATCGTTGGGTTGAATAAGGCGGGGTTCGTGCTTGGCCCTTCAAGTCAGGCGACGATCTCGTACAACGCCCTCTACAACAGCGAACATGACTACCTCAGAGCCGGCTCCCCCAATACACCGGCGCCGGAGCTGAAGGCCGATTCCGATATGGCGGTCGACCCTCGGTTTGTGGATCCCGGCAAAGACGACTACCGGCTGCGCCCCGATACCCCGCTGACCCGGGTCGGAGGGTTCGCCTACCTCGGAGCCTTGGCCCCCGCGAACTGATCCGCATTCCTGCACGCACGATCGTGCGCGTTGCTCTTACCCACCAGCAAAATCAATCTGTTATAGCGAGTCTAGAGGTCATAAAAATTCCATGTGGTATGATATGGGCATACTGTTTGAATTGGCGTGAACGTGGCCCCTCGCCGAGGTCAAATCAAGCGGTTGGCTTCACAACAGAAAGGGATCGAGATGGCCAGCTTTCGCTCAGAGCATGA
Organism: Nitrospiraceae bacterium; assembly: GCA_050731075.1. Classification (GTDB taxonomy): domain Bacteria; phylum Nitrospirota; class Nitrospiria; order Nitrospirales; family Nitrospiraceae; genus 40CM-3-62-11. Next base: position 4,973 of record JBOHOM010000208.1, on the reverse strand, counting down.
AAAGCCACTCAATATAGGGATCCCTTCCCTGGAGGACTTGGAACCGGGGAGGCCGGTCGGGGCCATCCTGCCCATGTCCGAGCACGCCCAGCTCGCCGTGCGTGACAGCATCGAGCTGATCGACTTTCTGATGAACCAGGAGGGCGTGATCTGGAACTAGGCTGGCCACGTACCATCCGGTATACCGTCTTCTCCCTTCTCGTTTCCGTCTCACCCACTGGAATCGGCTCTCCCTCCCGCTCGTCTCGTCACCAGTGACCTCTGAGGGTCTCAGCAAGCTCCTTCCAGAGTCTGCCTGTAACGATCTCCTCTGAACGAGGACCATTCAGTTGAACGGGATCGCCTTGCCGCTCTCCTGGGGGTGCCCTGCTCGTTCATTCCGGTCGCCTCCCAGCACTTGACCGTCAAGGCAGTATTAAGATACCTAGAGTGGTCGCTGTGGATAAGAAAAGCGAATGGCTCGAAGCCGACGGGCTCGGTGGGTTTGCCTCGGGAACCGTGGCCGGCATCCGGACACGGCGCTATCACGCCTTACTCTTGACGGCAACGACTCCGCCGACCGGCCGCCTGGTCCTCGTGAACGGGTTTGACGCCTGGGTCGAGACCCCGTCCGGAACCCGCGCGCTCTCGTCTCAAGCCTATCCTCCGGATGTCATCTATCCTGACGGGGTGCATCGCATCCAGTCTTTTGAGGCCGAACCCTGGCCGCGCTGGATATTTCACCTGGAGGACGGGACACGGATCGCTCACGAGGTTTTTGTCCCGCATGGCCACTCCGTCGTGGCGATGTCCTGGCGTCTCCTCGAACCGCGCGATGGCGTGACCCTGTCCGTGCGACCCTTTTTCTCCGGTCGCGACTATCATGCCCTCCATCATGAGAATGCGGCGTTCCGGTTTGAGCCGCGTAACTTCGAGGGGCGGCTCGTGTGGCATCCGTATGAGGGTCTGCCGGGAATCGTGGCCGTCTCAAACGGGGAGTACAGGCAACAACCTGAGTGGTATCGGAATTTCCTGTACGAGGAGGAGCGTGCCCGAGGCCTGGATTTCACCGAGGACCTCTCATCGCCCGGCGTCTTTCGCTGGGACCTTTCCAAGAAGGAGGCGGTCTGGATCCTGGCCGCGGAGGCGGTTGAGGCTAAGGCTGAGGGACTCGGCCTGAGCGTTTCCGCCGAGGTACTCTTTAAAAACTTCCGCGACTCCGAGGCAAAGCGTCGCCGTCAGTTCCCGACCCGTCTGCACCGCGCGGCGGATGCCTATCTCGTCCGCACCGGGCAGGAGCGCGTCTCGGCGCGCTCGGGGCGGGCGGGTGAGCCCGGGAAGGGACGCGTCTCGGCGCGGCCGGGGTGGGAGGGTGAGAATAGTACGGGGAAGACAATCATCGCGGGCTATCCGTGGTTCGCGGATTGGGGACGCGATACGTTTATCTCGCTCCGCGGCCTCTGCCTGGCCACCGGCAGGCTGGACGAGGCCCGCGAGATCCTGCTTGAATGGGCCGGCACGGTCTCCGAGGGGATGCTCCCCAACCGCTTCCCTGATCAGGGCGACAGCCCGGAGTTCAACTCGGTCGACGCCTCCCTCTGGTACGTGATCGCGGTGCACGAGTTCTTGCAGGCGACCGAAGCCGGGAAGCGGAAGATCTCCCCACGCGATAGGAATGCGCTGCAGGAGGCGATCGAGGCGATTCTAGCCGGCTATGTGAAAGGGACGCGGTATCGTATCCATCTGGAGGAAGACGGCCTGCTAGCCGCAGGCCAGCCTGGCGTTCAGCTGACCTGGATGGATGCCAAGGTAGGCGACTGGGTCGTCACCCCCCGGATCGGCAAGCCAGTAGAGATCCAGGCGCTCTGGCTCAACGCGCTCAAGATCGGCAGCGGGTTCTCAGACCGCTGGAACGACGTGTTCGTGCGTGGGTGCGAGACCTTCCGGGCACGCTTTTGGAACCCGGCGGGCAAGTACTTGCATGATGTCGTGGATGCCGACCACGAACCCGGAAAAGTTGATCCCAGCTTCCGGCCGAATCAAATCTTCGCGGTGGGAGGCCTGCCGTTTCCCCTGCTCGACGGCGAGCGAGCCCGCGCCGTCGTCGAGGCGGTTGAGGCGCGCCTCTGGACTCCCATCGGGCTCCGTTCGCTGGCACCGGGCGAGCCGGGATACGCGCCTCGGTACCAAGGCGGCGTCCGGGAACGCGACGGCGCCTATCACCAGGGCACGGTATGGCCATGGCTCCTCGGCGCGTTTGTCGAGGCCTGGGTGCGCGTGCGAGGCAGCACGCTCAAAGCCAAGCGAGACGCGGGGGTCCGGTACCTCGACCCGCTGCTCCGGCACCTCGACGAGGCGGGCCTCGGTCACATTTCCGAGATTGCCGACGCAGACCCGCCCCATACCCCACGAGGCTGCCCCTTCCAGGCCTGGTCGGTGGGCGAGGCACTGCGCCTCGCGCTCGTCGTCCTCGGCGACGAGCAGCAGCTCCCACCTCGGAAGAAGGCCTGACCTGTCTTGTCGTTCCTCCTTAGCCGAGTAGCCGCTCGGAACACGATCAACGGCCCTCTGTTGTAACGATCATCTGGTCGCAGAGACTATGTGGCAAGACCGCTGGCCCACGCTGAAGGAGAGGTTTGCCCGGATGAACATGGCCTCTGCAAAGCCGCTCGTCACCCCCACAGCGGAGGCGGCGGCACGATCTCCTTCCTGGCCGGTCGGAAAACTCGCGCTCGGCCTGCTGGTCGTCGCCGTGGTGGCGGTGTATCACGCGTTTGACCTCGGCCAATACCTGTCGTTCGAGTTCCTCAAGACGCACCGCGAGCGATTGTTGGCCTACGCGCACGCCCATTACACGATGGCGGTGGCGGCCTTCATCGTGCTCTATTGCGTGACCGCGGCCTTCTCGGTGCCCGGCGATATCTTTCTGACCATGGTCGGCGGGTTCTTGTTCGGGCCCCTGGTCGGGACGCTCTACGTCAATATCGGCGCCACGGCTGGCGCCACGCTGGCGTTCCTGGCTGCACGCTACCTTCTGCGCGACTGGGTCGAATCGAAATATGGCGACCGACTCGGGCCGATTCAGGAGGGGTTCAAGCAGAACGCGTTCAGCTATCTGGTGACGCTCCGACTGATTCCGGCCGTCCCCTTCGTGCTGGTGAACCTGGTTTCCGGGTTGACGCGGATCGAAGTCGGCACCTTCGTACGAGCCACGTCGCTGGGGATGATTCCCGCGAGTTTCGTATTCGCCTACGCCGGCCGCCAACTGGGGATGATTAACTCCGTCAAGGAAATTGCCTCCCCTCCGGTCCTGCTCGCCTTTACTCTGTTGGGCCTGCTGGCCCTGACGCCGGTCCTCTATCGCCGACTGGCGGCCAGGACGGGGGGAGAGGAACGCTGATATCAAAGTTCGGTGAGACCACGGAGGCTGACCGATGTCGACAAAGGAAACGCTGACCGCTGAGGAACGCCGCCTGGCTGAAGATGCCCGTCGGGAGACGAACTGGAAGCGCTGGGGGCCCTATCTCGCTGAACGCCAGTGGGGGACGGTCCGGGAAGACTATTCGGGCTGGGGGTCCTGCTGGGAGTATTTTCCGCATGACCACGCCCGCAGCCGTGTCTACCGCTGGGGCGAGGACGGGTTGCTCGGCATCACCGACCGCCAGGGTCGCCTCTGCTTCGCGCTGGCGCTCTGGAACGGCCGCGATCCCATCCTCAAAGAGCGGCTCTTCGGCCTGACCGGGCCGGAGGGTAATCATGGAGAGGACGTCAAGGAGCTCTACTACTACCTCGATTCGACCCCCACGCACTCCTACATGAAAGCCCTGTACAAGTATCCGCAGGCCGAGTATCCGTACGCCTGGCTGGTCGAGGAGAATCGCCGGCGTGGAAAGGATGCGCTCGAGTTCGAGCTCGTGGATACGGGCGTCTTCAGCGAGAACCGGTACTTCGATGTCTTCGCAGAGTACGCGAAGGCCTCGCCCGACGACGTCTTGATCCGGATCACGGCGGCCAACCGCGGACCGGAGACGGCCACGCTGCATTTTTTGCCGACCCTCTGGTTCCGGAACACCTGGTCCTGGGGGAGGACCGGGGAAGGCTACTGGCCAAAGCCGCGGATCAGCCGAGCCGGCAAGACCCGGCTGCTGGCCGAGCAGGCCTCCCTGGGCCGGTATCTGCTCGAGGCGGAAGCGCTCCCCCAGACGGAGCCGCCCGAGTTTCTCTTCACGGACAACGAGACCAACTTCCAGCGGGTCTACGGCTCGGTCAACGCGGACCCGTACGTGAAAGATGCCTGTCACGAGTACGTCATCCACGGCAAGAAGGAGGCAGTGAACGCGCAAGAGGTCGGGACCAAGGCGGCGGCTTACTACCGGCTTCAGATCCCGGCCGGTCAGCAAGCGATTGTTCGTCTTCGTCTCTGCGCCGAATCTGAGGCGCCTCACAAGCCGATCGGCAAGGAGTTTGACCAGACGTTTGAGGAGCGGATGCGAGAGGCCGATGACTTCTACGCTGTCAGGATTCCGGCAGGGCCGTCTCAAGAGGAACGGCGGGTGGCACGGCAGGGGTTCGCGGGCCTCCTCTGGAGCAAGCAGTTTTTCCACTATTCCATCAAAGACTGGCTGGAAGGGGACCCGGCGCACCCGGCGCCCCCCGCGGATCGCCTGCATGGCCGGAATGCTGACTGGGGGCACCTCTACAACCGGGACATCATCTCGATGCCGGATAAGTGGGAGTATCCCTGGTACGCGGCTTGGGACCTGGCCTTCCACATGATCCCGTTCGCCAAGGTGGACCCGCATTTCGCAAAGGAGCAATTGGCCCTCTTCCTCCGCGAGTGGTACATGCATCCCAACGGCCAGATCCCGGCTTACGAGTTCGCCTTCTCCGACGTGAACCCGCCCGTGCATGCCTGGTCCGCCTGGCGTGTCTACAAGATGACCGGCCCCAAGGGCAAGCGCGACCGGCGGTTTCTGGCCAGCGTCTTCCAGAAA